>CAYMJK010000196.1:0-5379 GCA_964390535.1 uncultured Phycisphaeraceae bacterium
ACATCCACCACCCCGATCGCTCCCAGCACAACGCTCACCACCCCATTCACCGTGAAGAACGCCATCTCCAGGTCGCCCCTGCGGGCCACGATCACGTGTTCCAGTACGAGCAGGCCGGCGACCAGCGCCACGCCGGCGCCCATGATCAGGCCGAAGCGCGGGTCGAGGCGCCAGACGGCAACGAGGCACGCGAGGGCCCCGGCGTGGAGCCCGCGGCTGATCCACACCGCGCCGCGGGCGCCGAATCGCGCCGGGACGCTCCGCAGCTTGCGCGCACGATCGAAGCCGATGTCCTGCAGCGCATAGATCACGTCGAACCCCGCCACCCACAGCGCCACCATCCCCGCCAGCAGCCAGATCGCCCGCCCCGCCGGCTCGATGAGCGACTCCGGGCGCACCGCCACTGCCGCGGCAAGCGGGCTCGCCGCCAGCGCTCCGCCGAGGAAGAGGTGGCACAGCCAGGTGAACCGCTTGGAGAACGAGTACAGCGCGATCCAAGCGAGGACCGGCCCGCCGAGGAGCAGGGGCCAGATGTTGCCATCCAGCGCCCAGAAGCCGGCGCAGGCGCCGAGAAAGATCACCGCGGCCAGTGCGCAGGCGATGGCGCCATCGCGCGCGCGCAGCCGGCCGGAGGCGAACGCCCGGCGGCTGGTGCGCGGGTTGTCGCGGTCGAAGCGGAGGTCGGCGAGGCGGTTGACGAGCATCGCCCATGTGCGGGCGGCGACCATGCACACAATGACCAATGCGAGCTGGCCGCCCGCCAGCGCTGCCGGCTGGTCCGCGATCCCGGCCATGAAGGCGCCCAGCAGGGCGAAGGGCATGGCGAAGACGCTGTGGGCGAGCTTGATGTCGGCGCCGATGAGGCGGATGCTTGCGCCAAGCGAGCGGGCGGGGGGGGCGTCGGGGGGGCCTGGGGCGTCGGCGTGGGAGGGCGCCGCGGCGGCCGGGATTTCAGCAGTCGTCGATCGCATGGGGCGCGCCTTGGACAAAACGCCGGTCGCCAACGGTCGATCACACGGGCGCGTGAAGCTGGCGCACGTGGGGCGGCCGCCTGGCGGACATCGACCTGCAAAAAAAAGACCCGGGCGACCTCCCGGGCGCCCGGGCGGCGCCTCGCGCTGCCGGGGGAAAGCGGCGCGGGCGCGCGTTGGCTCTGAGCCGGGAGTCGGCCCACCTGAGGCGCCGACTCCCGGCCGCGGAACGTCACCCGGCGTCATGTGTAGCGCCGGGCGCCCTGTTCGCTTGTTGCCGCAGGGGAGAGGCGGTCATGCGAACAGCATCCGATTCGCAGCCGCTTCCGGCCGGTTTCAGCACACGGCCACCGGCGAGCGAAGCGGGGCGTGAGGCGACCAAAAGGGAGGAGGGCCCCCGTGACCGAAGCCTCGGGGACCCTCCGTGGGGGCAGGAATAATTCTGACGCGGAGCTTATACGCAGCCGGCGCTGAAAGCGTTCTGGAAGGCCAGGAAATCAAAGAAATCGAGTGCGCCGTCGCCGGTGAAATCGGCGATGGGGTCGCCGGCGGAGAAGAAGTTCTGGAACGCGAGGAAGTCGAAAAAGTCCAGCGTGCCGTCGCCGGTGAGATCCGTCCGGCAGGTCATGTCGATCTCGACATTGTCCACCGACCACAGATCGGTGGAGTCGAGCCCGACGGCGCCGAAGCGAAGCTGGAACTCATCGCCGTAGGCCTTGAACGGCGCCTTGTACTCGCGATAGACGAAGAAGCTCTGGTCGGAGCCGTCGCTGAGGACCGTGTCCAGCAGCTTCCACTCGGTATCGGGCGTGCTGTAGTACTCGACGGTCATGCCCTTGCCGACCTCGGTGAAGCGGTGCTGCGTCCAGAAGCTGATCCAGACCTGGTCCTCTGCGCCGATCGGGGGGGGAAGGACGAGCTTCTCGCTGGTCACGCTCCCGGCCTCGCGGATGCTCATCGCATAGGGGGCGCTGGGCGGGTTGCTGGCGAAGGTGACGACGATGCTGCTGGACTCGGGCCACTTGACCTCATCGAGCTCGTCCTCGGGGAAATCGTCGGCGAAGGGGAGAGCCAGGGCGGTCACCACGTCGTCCAGACAGGAGCGCGAGGCGGCGTAGTTGCGGATCCGCGTCCGGCTCGAGGCGCCGAACCGTGAGATGTCGCCGGTGCAGCCGCCGAGGCCTGGGCACATGATGCGGCAGTCCGAGCCGCTGCAGTGCGGGGCGCTGAAGTTGTGCCCGAGTTCGTGGCAGAAGAGGCCCGTCTGGCCGAAGAAGCTGATGCTCCGCATCTGGTCCACGCCGTAGCCGATGCTCGTCGAGCAGATGCCGTTGAGCCAGGCGATGCCGATGGTGCCGCCCGAGAGATTCTTTCCCGTGAACAGGTGGGCGACATCGCGCCGCTGCGTCCGGAAAGACGCCTGCCACTCATTGGAGAACTGGTTCAGTAGCGTCTCGGCGACGCTCGAGCCGTAGGTCGGGAACGGGGCGTCGCGGACCACGATGATCGGGATCTCGAAAGTGACCTCGACATCCCGCTCGTAGATGATCTCCGCTGCGTTGATCACCTGCTCGATGCCGCTGATCACCGCCGCGGACGAACTGCCGCGGAGCTGGTAGTACTCGAAATCCGAATCGGCGGCGACCTCGCAGACGACCATGGCGTCCACTCCCGGGCCACCGGCGGCCGGCTGATGGTCGTGCTCGTCCGGGACGACGATGTCGTCAACGCCGCAGAATCCCTCCGGCTCGATCAGGTCGGCAGCGCGGTACACGAGGTGGAGTGCGGGGTCGGCGCCGGGCTGGTGGCGATCCAGCGGCTCGATGGCCCACTGCGTGTCGCCGGCGACGATCATCGCCTCGACGCGCCCATTCAGCACGCCCGCGGCGAGGAGCGCGTCGGGCATTCCCTCGACGGTTCCGCGGTAGGTCGTCGGCGGGGGCGCCGCGATGGGGCGCATGGCGCCGGTCTCGTCGGGGGAAACCGCGACGAAGTCAGCCGAGCGGACCGAGTGCGGCGTCAGGGTGATGTCCGCGAGGGCGCCGCCAAGATCGACGCTGAAGGACCGGATTTCGCCCGGCGCTCCGAGAACATCAATCCGCTGTGTGCTGTATTGGCGCAGATTGTCGAGCAGACCCTCTGCAGCGCTGGCTGAGGCCGCCCACAGGGCAGACGCCGCGGTCAATCCGACAGCCAGAGCCCGCCGCAGGGGCCACGAAGCGTGAATTCGCATCAAAACCTCCCCGTCGCCCGCAGCAGGGGCGCCGATTCCAGACGATCAGAGCGCCTGGGCAGAAACGTGGCGACCGCCCCTCCCTGGAACGATCAAATAGAGACCCCCCGCCCCCGCACATCACTCGCTTCGCGTGCGGGAGGAGGCCGGTTCGAGTATAACCCCTTGTTAAAGGGGAAATCGGGCGGGCGCCGGAGGCGTTCGGGAGTTGATAGGAAGGGCGGGAACGTCCGGATTCTGGGAGGCGGAGCACATGGCGTCTGATCTGGAACGACTGGAACGGGCCCTGAAGTCGGCGAGCTGCGCCGGCGTCTCGATCTGCACACACGATGAGGACGAGGCCCTGCAGCTCGTGCGCGACGCCGCTATGGGGCTGAAGGCAGACCTGATGGTTTGGTCGGTGACGCAGGGGCTGCGCGAGGGGTTGGTCTCGGGGGCGAAGCCGATCCCCGAGACAGAGCACGCCGCGGCGGCGCTGTACAAGGTGTCGCAGATGTCGGCGCCGGTGATCGTGGCGACGCTGGACCTCGCGGCCCATCTCGAGGATGCGCGCACGCTGCGGGCGTGGCGGGAGGCGCTGGGGGCGATGGAGCGGTCGCGCGGGAAGCTGGTGATGATCGATCACGCGGGGTCGCTGCCGGCGGTCGTGCGCGCGCACTGCACACCGATAGAGTTGTCACTGCCGGATGAGGAGGAGCTGGAGCAGGTCGTGCGCTCGACGCTGCGCAGCCGGCACATCGAGACGCCGATCGAGATCGACCTCAAGCGGAGCGAGCTGTCGGCGATCCTGCGCAACCTGCGCGGACTCAGCCGGCGCCAGGCCGAGCGCGTGATCACCGAGGCGGTCGAGGACGATCGCCGGTTCGATGTGCGCGATCTGGACCATGTCGTGGCCCGCAAGCGGGAGCTGGTGAAGGCCGACGGGTTGCTGGAGTTCGTGGACGCCCCCGCCGACATGAGCGACATCGGCGGGCTGAACCGGCTCAAGGCGTGGCTCAAGTGCCGCACGCTCGATCTGCCCGACGAGGCGATCGCGCGCGGCATGCGGGCGCCGCGGGGCGTGCTGATGCTGGGCGTGCAGGGGGCCGGCAAGAGCCTGTGCGCCAAGGCGATCGCCGCGGCGTGGCGCCGCCCGCTGCTGCGGCTGGATCCGGGGGCCTTGTACGACAAGTACATCGGCGAAAGCGAACGCCGCCTGCGCGACGCCCTGAGCCAGGCGGAGCTGATGGCGCCGATCATCCTCTGGATCGACGAGATCGAGAAGGGGTTCGCCAGCGCCAGCGGCACGAGCAATGACGGCGGCCTCAGCCGACGCATGTTTGGCTCGCTGCTGACCTGGATGCAGGAGCACCGCCAGCCGGTGTTCCTGGTGGCCACCGCCAACGACATCGAGAGCCTGCCGCCTGAACTGATGCGCAAGGGGCGATTCGACGAGATCTTCTTTGTGGACCTGCCCGGAGAAGAGGCCCGTGAGGCGATCGTGAAGATCCACCTGAAGAAACGCGCCTGCGACCCCGCGGCGTTCGACATCACCGCGATCGTCGCGGTGACCGAGGGGTACAGCGGCGCCGAGATCGAGCAGGGGATCATCGGCGCCCTGCACGACTGCTGGGCCGACGACCGCCAGTTGACGACCGACGATTTGCTCACCAGCTACCGCGAGAGCCCGCCGCTGAGCGTGACCATGCGCGAGAAGGTCGACGCCCTCCGCCGCTGGGCCAAGGGACGCTGCGTGATGGCGGAATGACGCAGCCCGGCAACCCGCGGCCCGCGCTCACGCGGCCCCGGGCCCCCTGTCCCCTGACCCCAGACCCCTGACCCTGAAAAAAGGGGCCCCGGCAACGCGCCGGGGCCCTTGTGCTCGTGGAAACGAATCTCGAATCAGGTCAGTTGGCGATGCCGAACTCGCCGACGGCGAAGTCGGTGATGCCATCGGTCGTGCGGACGTTGACGTTCTCGACGCCGCCGCAGAAGGCGTAGCCGGTTGCGCCCGACTGACCATGAGCGCTCTCGATCACGCTGACCTCATCGCCCCCGGCCGAGCCGGTGATCTCGAACTCGATGAGCGCGAATGGATTGGGCTCGACATAGAAGTAGAAGACGCTGTTGCCCGGAACGGTGATGTCCAGCTCGGGCTGGCCGACGGTCCAGTAGATGTCGCCGGTGTAGCCGTGG
>CAYMJK010000197.1:0-17582 GCA_964390535.1 uncultured Phycisphaeraceae bacterium
GAGGTCGCCGAGATGGCCAAGCTCCTCGAGAACATCTACCGGGCAGTCAACATCGCCCTCGTCAACGAACTCAAGCCGGTGCTCGATGAGATGGGCATCAACATCTGGCGCGTGATCGACGCCGCGGCGACCAAGCCCTTCGGCTTTCAGCCGTTCTACCCCGGCCCCGGGCTCGGCGGGCACTGCATCCCGATCGACCCGTTCTACCTGACGTGGCGGGCGCGGCAATACGGGCTGGCGACGCGCTTCATCGAGCTCGCCGGCGAGATCAACCACCACATGCCGGAGTATGTGGTTTCCCGCATCGCCTCGGCCCTGAACGACGATGGCAAGCCAGTCAAGGGCTCGCGGGTGTTGATCTGCGGCGTGGCGTACAAGCCGGATGTCGATGACATCCGCGAGACGCCCGCGGCGGAGATCATCGAGCGGCTGGGCGAACTCGGCGCCGAGGTGAGCTATCACGACCCGCACGTCCCCCGTTTCCCGCGCATGCGCCGCTACCAGATCGATCTGGAGAGCGTGGCGCTCAGCGAGCCGGCGCTGGGGAAGATCGACTGCGTGGTGGTCGTGACCCACCACAAGGCGATCGACTGGGCCCTGATCGGCCGCGCCGCCCCACTCGTGGTGGACACGCGGGATGTCATGTCGAAGCTGACCGATGTGCGGGCCCGCATCGTGCTGGCGTAGGGAGGAGCGGCGAGGGTGGCAGATTCAGCGGGCAGTGTCGCGAGGGAGGGGCCGGCGGAGGCGCCATCGGACCCGCCGCCGAACGGCGGGCCACCCGGGGCGCACGGCCCGCCCGCCCCGCCCGAGATCCGGCTCCTCGGCGTGCCGATCCACCGGGTGTCTCAGGCGGAGGCGATCGACCACATCCTCCGTTCGCTGGATGCCGGCGTCGGCGGGTGGGTGCTGACGCCGAACCTCGACATCCACCGGCGGCTCCGCAGGGATCCTGAGTTTTCGGACCTCTGCGCCGGCGCCACGCTTCGCCTCGCCGACGGCATGCCGCTGATCTGGGCCAGCCGGCTCCGCGGCACGCCGCTGGTGGAGCGCGTGGCCGGTTCGGACCTGCTGATCCCCCTGGCGGGGCGGGCCGCGGCGGCGGGACGGACGATCTTTCTGCTCGGCGGCAATCCGGGGGCGGCGGAGGGGGCCGCGGCGAGGCTGAGGACCCTGCATCCGGAGATCCGGGTGGTGGGGGTCGAGTGCCCCCCGTTCGGCTTCGAAACCGATCAGGGCTATCTGGAGGGCCTGCGGGAGCAACTCGCGCAGGCGGCCCCGGACATCTGTTTCGTGGGGCTCGGGTCGCCCAAGCAGGAGCGTCTGATCCGCGATCTGCGCGAGCGCATGCCGCGGACGTGGTTTCTAGGTGTAGGGATTACGTTGAGTTTCGTAGCTGGGGAGGTCCGAAGAGCGCCGGTCTGGATGCGAAGAAGCGGTCTGGAATGGCTGCACCGGCTGATCCAGGAACCCGGGCGACTTGGTCGCCGATACCTGGTTGACGGAGCGCCGGCAGCGTGCATCTTGCTTCTGGGGTCGGTCTGGGAGCGTTTTGGCGCCGGCCGATAGCCAGTCCGTTTTTCGGCGCCGATTGGGAATGCCACTCTCCCTGCTGGGTGGATCCGTTCGGATAACGTGGTGCAATGAGCATGCGGAGGGCCGCGCCGTGGCAGATCGTCGGGCCGGGCGCGGGTGGCAAAGAGAGGTGGGATGCTGAAGTGGTGACCGCGGGGCAGCGGCTTGAATCAGTATCGCCTGCGACACGCGGGCAGTTGGAGCGGGTGTGCGGCGTCGCGCTGCTCGCCGGGGCTGTCAGCAGTTCGTCGATCGCCCGGCGGACGGGCCGCTCCGCGCTGGACCTGCCCCTGGGAGACGGCGGCCCCTCGGTGGCCCAGCACTGGCTGGAGGCCGTCGAGACGCTTTCGCATGCGGGGGCGTCGGGCCGGGCGTGGGTGCTGGTGGACGAGGCAAGCCCGGCGCCGCGCGCCGCGCCGGATGGCGCCTTGGAGGTCCGCCGGGACAAGGGTGGCCTGCGGGGGGCAGGGGGCGCGCTGCGCGACCTGGCCGTGGACCTGGACCCCGGCGGCCGCCTTCTGGTGATCATCGGTGTTCAGGCGCTGCTGCACCCGATCGGCCCGATCGCTGAAGCGATGTCGCAGCTTGACGCCGATATCGCGCTGCTCGACGGCCCGTTGCAGGCGCCGGGATCGATCATGCTGGCGTCGTGCGCAGCGCTGAGCGCGATGCGGGCGGTCGGCTTCGTCGATCTGAAGGAGCAGGGCCTGCCGGAACTGGCGCGCCGGTTCAACATCCGCGTGGCGCCGTTCGCCCAGCGGGCCTCGGCGCCGCTGCGGACCCGCGAGGAATACATCGCCACGCTGCGCACGCTGGCGCTGCGCCGTGGGGCCGGCCCGGACGACGTCGACGATCCGCTGGCAGAGCGTTGGCGTCCCGCCTTCGGCATCAGCGAGCCGGGCGCCGTCGTCGGCGACGGGGCACGGCTGTGCGACTCGGTGGCGCTGCGCAGCGCCCGGATCGGGGCGGGGGCGACGCTGGTGCGCAGCGTGGTTGCGGGCGAGGTGGCGCCGGGCGCCACCATCGTGGACGATGTCGTGAGCGCTCCCGGCCAGGGGGATGCGTCATGAAGCGCCGATCGGATTCGACGATGTGGATTGCGGCGGCGGCGTTCACGCTGGTGGCGATCGTCGCGACGCGCGAGGCCTGGGGCGACATCTGGATGATCGCGGGCGCCGACGAGGAATCCAGCCACATCTTCCTCGTGCCCATCGTGGCGGCGTGGATGGCGTGGCTGCGCCGGTCGCGCCTGCGGCACGTCGAGCCGGGCCCGAGCCCGGTGGGCCCGGCCATGGTGCTGGTGGGGTGGGTGAGCCTGCTGGTCGGGTACAACTTCGCGATGCAGGCGCTCTGGCACGGCGGGGCGATCGTGGTGGCGGTGGGGGCGTTCGTTTCGGTTGCCGGCCACCGGGTGATGCTGCGCCTGCTGCCGGCATTCCTCGTGCTCGGATTCATGATTCCCGTGCCCGGATTCATCCGGCAGACGATTGCCCTGCCGCTGCAGACGGCGACCGCCGCGGCGACGCAGATCGTCTTCGACGTGGCGGGCGTCCCGGTGGAGCGGGGCGGCAACCTGCTCACCGTCAACGGCGTGGATGTCGCGGTGGCCGAGGCGTGCAATGGGATGCGGATGGTCTTCGCGCTGGCGCTGGTCGCCTACGCCTTCGCGTTCAGCATGCCGCTGAACAACTGGGTCCGTTTGCTCATTCTCGTGGCGAGCCCGATCGTGGCCATCGTCTGCAACGTCATACGACTGTCGCCAACGGTCTGGCTGTACGGATATGCCGAGCGGTCGACGGCCGACATGTTCCACGACCTCAGCGGCTGGCTCATGCTGCCGATCGCGTTCTTCCTGCTGCTGGGCATCATCCGGTCGCTCTCATGGGCTCTGATTCCGGTCAACCGGTTCAACCTCGCGTACCAATAGGAGACCCCGTGCGCTTCGTCGCCCCCATCCTGAGTCTGCTGATGCTCGCCGGCATCTTCGCGCAGAGCATGAGCCACGCCTCACCCGGTGTGGCGGCCGACTACCACGCGCGCATCCGTACCCTGGCCGACCAGGTCCCGATGCGCATCGGCGCGTGGAGCGGAGAGGAGACGCCGGTGCCGGCCCAGGCCCGCGACCTGCTCAAGCCCAATGTTCTGATCTCGCGCCGCTACGTCGCGCCCAGCGGCGAGGCCGCGATGCTCCTGATCGTGCAGTCGGCCGACGCCCGCGACATGGGCGGGCACTACCCACCGGTCTGCTATCCAAACGCCGGGTGGAAGGAGCAGGCCCCCCCGCGGGACACCGAGATCCGCGTCCGCGGCCTGACGATCCCCGTGACCGAGTACACCTACGCCCTCTCGGCCATGGACGGCTCGCAGGAGCGGCGCATTCTCGACTTCTTCGTGCTCAAGCCGGAGGGGCCGGTGCGGGAGCAGAAGTTCGTCCGGCGTCAGGCGTCGGATTACCGGCTGCGTCACTACGGCGCAGCGCAGTTTCAGGTTATCGTTGACGGGCCCACGTCCGTCGCGGCTCGCGAGCGCATCTTCGAGGAGTTCGTCGAGCCGCTGGTTCCGTTGATCAAGGCCATCGAGGCGTCAGGCGAAAGCTCATGAACGAAGCGCTCCACAACAACAACCACCCACAGCCCGAAGAGCAGCCGTCGCCGATGGACATGGTGCGCCGCGTGCACCGCCTGCTGCGTGGCCGCTACGCCCTGGCCATCACGCTGGCCCTCCTCGGGGCCGCTGCCCTGGGCGCCGCCGGCTGGCTCCTGCCGACGCCGAAGTACACCAGCGTCGGCGTCATCGAGATCAGCCCGAAGCGCGAGGCGATCCTCCGGGACAGCGATCTGACCGACGTCACGCCCTTCTTCCGCGAGGCGGTGAACGCCGAGGCGTCCAAGATCCTGCAGGACCGCGTGCTCGACCGGGCCATGGCCAGCACCGAGTGGCGGGCCCTGGATCGCGGCGCCGATCGGCAGGCGACGCGCGAGTTCCGCGACGCGATCGAGGTGCAGGTGCAGCCGGCGAACAATCGTCTCATCGATGTCGCCTTCACCGACGAGAGCGCCGAGGCCGCCCGCATCGGCGCCGGCGCGATCGTGCAGGCCTACATGGACATCCGGGCCGAGGAGGAGGCCCGCGACCGCCAGGATGTGCAGGCCCTGCGGAACTTGCAGGCGGAGAAGGCCTCGGAGATCCAGCGGCTGGAGCAGAGCATCAGCGCGCTTCGGGCGCCCTTCCCGGGCTCGGATCTTGACCTGCAGCGCGAAAGCCGGGGCATCCTCCTGCTCGAACTCGAGAGCAGGCTCGCCTCGATCAGAGCTTCCATCGCGCGGGCCGAGGCCGGTGAGTCCACCTCGGCGGTCGAGGACGCCAGCAACGAGCGGCTCGCCCGCCTCGACACCGAGATGGCGCAACTGCTGAACGACCTTGCGCTCGCAGAGAGCGAACTTGGGGCGATCCGTGCCAAGGGGCTGGGCGAAGCCCATCATCAGGTGTCACGGATGCGCCGTCGCATCGAAGGGCTCCAGGCCAGCATCCTGACCAAGCGCGACGAACTCCTTGGAAGCCCGCTGCTGCTGACGCTGCCGCGCGACAGCGTCCTCAGCTTCGGTTCCCTGGACGGCTTGCAGGAGGCCGAGGCGGAACTCATCCAGCAGATCAGCGAGCAGGAGGAGATCCTGGCCACTCTGCACGAGGCCATCGAACGCGAGGCCCGCATCAGGCACAGCATCAACATTGCGCGGACCCAGATGCAGAGCGTTCAGGACCGCCTCGAACTGCTCCGGCTCCAGGGCCTGACCGGCGAAACCGGCAACGTCGCCAGCCTCGTCCGCGCCGGCGCCGCCTCGCGCCCGCTGCGCCCGAGCGTGGACGACCGCAGAAAGTACGCCGCGCTGGGCGTGATAGCCGGCGGCGGCGGCCCGCTCGCCCTGATCCTCATGCTCGGCGTCCTCGATCGGCGCTTCCGCTACTCTGACGAGGCGGTCGTCGGCCCATCGACGCCCCTGCTGGGCATCCTGCCCAAGCTGCCGCAGCGCATCCGTGACCTGGAGCAGGCGTCGATCGCCGCGCACTGCGTGCATCAGATCCGGACACTGCTGCAGATCGGCGGCGCCGAGCGCACTGTGCTCGTCGTCACGAGCCCGACGGCCGGAGATGGCAAGACGAGCTTTTCGCTCTCGCTCGGGCTGTCGTTCGCCAGCGCGGGAAAGCGCACCATCATCATCGACCTGGATCTGATCGGCGCCGGCCTCTCGCACCTGTTCGATCTGGCGCCAGAAAAGGGAACGATGGCGGCGATGGACGCCGGCACCCTCGCCGGGCACGTCGCCCGGACGCCGTTCCCCAATCTTGCGGTGCTGCCCGCCGGGCCGCACGACGCCCAGGGCATCAGCCGGCTGACGCCGGACCGGGTGCGGACGCTGCTTCAGGCGGCCCGCAAGCATTTCGACATCGTGCTGGTGGACACCGGGCCGGTGCTCGGCAGCATGGAAGCCGCGCTCGTGGTGAAGGAGGCCGACGGCGTGGTGCTCACCGTGCGGCGGGGACAGCGACGCGAGATGGCGCAGCGCGCGATCGATCACATCCGGGCGATCGACGGCAAGCTGATCGGCATGATCTTCAACCAGGCCCAGCCGGCGGACTTCCGCCGCTCGGTCAGCAGCGCCTCGACACCCAATCGCCCGAGCAACGGCGTCGTGATCCGCGACCGGCAGAGCGCCTCCCGCTGGGCCCGCCTTGGCCCGATGCCCGGCGCTCTCGCCGCCTCCTGCTCCGAGGCCGCCCTCTCATGAGCGCTTCGACGGCGCAATCGGCTTCGGTGGCAGCGGCCGCGTCGAACGGAGTGGCGCCCGATCCCGCGCCGACCGGCCCCGACGGCCGCACGCTCTGGGGGCTCTCCCCCCAGCAGCTGCACGACCGCTACTGGGCTTCACGCGGGATACAGGTGGTCCGCCGCGGCGAGGCGACGGAAGTGGCGCCCAGCGCCCAGCTTTATCTGCTCGCCGAGCCGGACATGCTGACTGTCTTCCGGCCGGCCCGGGTGGTGGAGCGCCTGGTGTGGACGGGCGTGGACCTGATGTTCGTCCGCATCGCCGACCCGCGCCAGCGGCCGTACAAGGAGCAGATCGAGGTCGATGACGAAGGCAGGTTCGTCGGCTTCGAGCGCATCTACAACGACCAGTCCCGGCAGCCCAGGCGCTGGACGCGGTCGAAGCGTCAGCGGGAGCGGACGCCGCCACTGCGCGTGGCGGTCACCCCCGACGAGAAGCTCGCCCGCCTCTGGCAGACGGCGCCGCCCGATGGCGAGGCGTGGCGCCAGTTGCGGAAGGCGGCCGGTCGCGGCGAGCGCTGGGTAATGTCGGTCCCGGGACGGGTCTACAACGCGGCTGAGCCGGCGGATCTGGCGCTGTTCCTGCGGGAACTGGCGAAGACGTGGCGCCGGCCGGACGCCGTCGTCGACGGGCTGCGCCGCGCGGGCCCGGAGGTCTGGGCCGATCGCTCCGCAGCGCTCGAGGGCGCTCCTGAACCCGTCGGCCCGGTGTGGGTGGGCGCCGGCCGGCGCATCGAGCCGGGCGAGGTCGTCATGGGGCCGGCGGTGGTCTGGGACGACCCCGAGGCTGCGCCGACGGCGCAGGGCATCCAGTGGCTCCAGCTCGAGCCCTCCGCCCCGCCGGAGGATCTGCGCCCGCGGGCCCGCGGCGGGCTGAACCGGGCCGCCAAGCGGGCGTTCGATATCGCGTTCGCGACCGCCGTCATCGCGGTCACCTTGCCGCTGTATCCGCTGATCATGCTGGCGATTCTGCTCGACGACGGGGCGCCGTTTTTCTTCGTGCATGAGCGGGAGACGCTGGGGGGGCGGCCCTTCGGCTGCATCAAGTTCCGCTCGATGCGCAAGGACGCCGAGCACATGAAGCAGAGCCTCGCCGACCAGAATCAGGCGGACGGCCCGCAGTTCTACATCGAGAACGATCCGCGGCTGACGAGGGTCGGCCCGGCGCTGCGCAAGCTGCACCTGGACGAATTGCCCCAGTTCTTCAACGTACTTGTGGGGCAGATGTCGGTTGTCGGGCCGCGCCCGAGCCCGCGGTCGGAGAACCAGTTCTGCCCCGGCTGGCGCGAAGCCCGGCTGAGCGTGCGCCCGGGCGTCACCGGCCTGTGGCAGGTGAAGCGGACGCGGGCGGCCGGCGCCGATTTCCAGGAGTGGATACGGTACGATCTCGAGTATGTGGAGCGCTCGTCCCTGCTGATGGACCTGCGCATCATCTGGCAGACCGGCGCCCTCCTCTTTCGAAGCGTGATGCGATCATGAGACCAAAGACTGCCCGACGACTCATCCTGCTCGGCGCCGTGGTCGTCGTCGGTATCGGCGGCGGCGTCGGTGTCGTCGCCGTCCGCAAGTGGCGCAACGAGCATCGCTATGAGCAGTATCGCGCCGAGGGCGTCGCCGCCTTCGAGCGCGGCGATCACAGCGCCGCCCTGCGACCCCTGGGCAAGTACCTCCAGCCCACCGAGCATCGCGACGACGCCGAGGCCATGCGCGCCTTCGCCGAGTCGCGGCTCGCGGTTCAGGAGGTCGACGGGACGCATCTCGCCG
This sequence comes from uncultured Phycisphaeraceae bacterium, assembly GCA_964390535.1. Taxonomy (GTDB): domain Bacteria; phylum Planctomycetota; class Phycisphaerae; order Phycisphaerales; family UBA1924; genus CAYMJK01. The sequence continues at coordinate 8,165 of CAYMJK010000197.1, forward strand.
GCGCCCTGCGCGTGTACACCGAATACCTCGCCCTCCAGCCGGAGGACGAGGAGGCGGCGCTGGATGCCCTGAGTCTCGAGGTCGCCCTCGGCCGCTACATCGAGGCTGCGGACAGGGCCCGGGCAATGCTCCCGGAGGATCCGTCGGCGTGGACTCAGGATCACGCCCCGGTGCTGGATGCCCTGACCACCGCGATGCTCCAGCGCAAGCAGTACGGCGACCTGGAGCGGCTGTGCGCGCAGTGGAGCGCCATGGACCCACAGGCCATCGCGCCGCACATGCGCATGCTCTCGATGTACAGCGGGCGCAACGACCCCGATGGCCGCCGGCGCTATGCCCGCGATCTGCTGGAGATGGCCCCCGAGGATCAGACGGCCCAGCTCGTGCGCGGCGTGGAACTGCTGCTCGCCGGCGAGCCCGGCGAGGAGGCCCGGCGACTGGTGTGCGCTGCAAGCGGCCTGGCCGAGGAGGGGCCCGCCGCCATCCCCGACACGTCTCGCGTCCCCGCCGACCCGGTGGCCCTGCGCATCGCCCTGCACGCTCTGGCGACCCTCCAGCTGGACGACCACGTCCTGGCGCTGCTGCAGGCCGCGCCCGAGGAGGCCGGAGATGACATCCGGATCCTCAAGCTCCGGCGGCTCTGGCAGCGCGGCCAGCACGAAAATGTTGCGCAGGCGGGCGAGGCCCTCGCGAGCGATCCGGATGCCCCTGCCGCAGCGCTGGGCATCCTCGGCCTGAGCCTGATCGAACTGGGCCGGCCCGAGGAGGCCCAGCGACTGGCCGACGGCATGGCCGATCGCGACGAGACCTTCGGCGACGAGGCGTGGGCGATCGCACTCCGCGCAGCGGCCGACCCGTCGCTGGATGACCAGGCCCGGGTGGAAGCCCGCCGCGCCGCCAGCGCTGCCGATCCCTACGAGCCGATCCTGAAGCTGCGCTACGCCTCCGCGCTCTTCGACCGCGCTCGCTATCGCGAGGCGCGCGAGGCCGCCGCCGAAATCGAGAACGCCGGGGACGCCGGCCCGTACTTCCTCGCCGCCGAAGGCTGGCGGAGTCCGATGCTGCTGCGGGCGGAGTGCCATTTGCGTGAGGGCAATCCCTCCGCGGCGTACGAGCTGGCCCGCTCGCTGGGCAGTCGCGATGCCGCCGTGGCGGCGATCGTGATGGAGGCGGCCGTCGAGATGAAGAAGCAGGGGCGCCCGGTCGAGCCCATCGGCGACCTGCAGGTGATGCTCCAGAGCGCTCTGACGCTGGCCGGCTCCGAGGATCCGCGAGCCGTCGGCCTGGCTGACCGGATGGTGCTCGCGATCGTTTCGCTCATCGAGTCCCCCGAGGCGATGGAGCAGGCGATGGCGACGCTCGCCGCGTCGGAGGCGCCCCTTTCGCCCGAGGTCTACGGCAGGCTCACCGCCCTCGCCACAAGCGCGGGGCTCGAACCCGACCAGCGGCTCGCAACCAAGGCGACCGGCTCGCGCAGCGCCGCCGTCCGCCAGGCTCGCGAGCTGGCAGCAGAGGGCAAGGTGGATGAGGGTCTGCAACTTATCGAGGAGGCGTACGGCGACGACGAGTGGGGCCTCCGGACCGCCAAGGCCTCCTATCTGGAGGAAATCGACCCGCCCCGCGCGGCAGCGCTGTGGATCGAGCTTGCCGACGAACGCCCGGAGGATCTGGAGGCCCAGCGGATGGCGCTGCGGGCCAGGTCGGTGGCCCTCGATCCTGTCTTCGTCGAGCGCGCCGCCGGGCGGATCGAGAGCCTGACCGGCGACACACTGCGCCCGGAGCGCACCGTCCGGATCGCCCGGGCGAGGGCGGCTCTTGCCAGCGCAAGCACGGAAGCCGGCCGGGAGGACGCTCTCGCCGCGCTCGCCGCCATCGCGGCCGATGACCGCGACTACGTGCCGGTGCAGTTGGAGTTGGCAAACGCCCTGCTGGGCGACGACATGCGGGAGGCGCCCGAGCGCGAGCTTCGGCTCGCCCTGGCGGCTCTTGAGCGGGCCCTGAGCGTGGCGCCGCAGCGGTTCGACATCGCCCTGCGGGTGGCCCAGCTTCACGCCCGCCTCGGCGAGCCGGATGCCGACCGGCGGCTGGAGCCGCTGGCGCGCTCGGCGGAAGCCCCGCAGGAGGTGCGGCTGGAGGCCCTGACCGGGCTGCGCGACCTCGGGCGCGTCGACCAGGCGATCAGCATTCTCCAGAGTTCCGGCGCCGACGACATCGCCTCGCTGGCGCTGCTCGCCGACCTGTATCGTCTCCGCTCGCAGGAAGGCAGGGCCCGCCAGATCTACGAAGCGCTCGCCGACCTCCCCGAAGAGCAGTTGACCGCCGGCCTCATCGGGCGCATCGCCGGCTTCTATTCGTCGATCGGCGAGGACACGCTGGCGACGCAGACGATTGCGCGGCTTGGCGCCCTCGATGTCGATCCGGAGCAGGCGGCCGCTGTCGAGGCGACGTGGGCGAGCCAGTACGGCTCGCCGGCGCAGATCAACGCCGCGATCGGCACATGGGTCGAGCGCGACCCGTCGGATGTCGAGCGCTGGCGGCAGTGGCTGCAGGCGCTGGCCCGGGCCGGCGCCACCGAGGATTTCGATCGCGTCGCCCAGCGCGCTGCCGACGCCGTCGGCGCAGATCGCATCGAGGTCGTGAGCCGCGCCCTGCGGGACCAGACCTTGAGTTCCGACTTCCTGACCGAGTTGGCGGCGCAGGCCGAGGATCCGCAGGACCGCGAGGTCTTCACGGCGGCAGGGGCGATTCTGGAATCGCCCGACCAGACGCCGTCGGCGTGGCTCAGCCTCGCCAGCCGGTTTCCACGGTCCCCGCTCGCGCAGCGGCTGGCGGTACAGCAGCTTGCCGCGATGGGCGAGGTGGGCGCCGCCATCGACCTCGCGCAGCGCCAGATGCGCTCCACCATCCTCCCCGCCAGTCCAGACCTGCCGCGCATGGCCGCGGAGCTGCTGGCCCAGCAGGGGCGATGGCAGGAACTGCTCGACGCCGCCAACCTCTGGCGCTCGCGCGAGCGGGCGCGCCCGATGGAGGCCGACCTCGCGATCGCCCAGGCCGAGTACGAGCTCGGTCGCCCGGGTCGCGCGGCAGCCGCGCTGCGCCCATACATGGGGCAGGCCGAACTCGATCCCGCCGAAACCCGCGACGTCCGCGCCATCAACCTCTACGCCCACGCCCAGGCGCGGGCCGGCGCCCCGCGGGAAGCGGTCGATCTGCTCCTGCCGATGCTCGAGCCCGGCGGCGCCCGCTTCCGGACGATGGTCGCCCTCGACACCGCCCGCCAGATTACCGACCTGACCCAGGCCCAGCGGCTCATCGAGGCGGTTGCGGACATCGTGCTCGCTCGTGACCTGATGGCGCCGGACGCCTTCGTCGAGCGTGTCGGCACGGCGCTCGCCCTTGCCGATCTTGCCCAGCGGATGCCCGACGGCTCAGCCCTCTTCGACCGGGCGACCGGGGTTCTCGACTCGGTGATCGCCGACGACCGCCTCACGGGCGAGCAGCGGGTCCAGGCCCTCATCGCCCTGGGGGAGAGCTGGCTGACGCGGGAGGACCCGCAGCGGGCTCGCAGCGCCTTTGAGCGGGCTCTGGAGGCCGCCGGCCCGGATGCCGCCGCCTCCATCCGTTTCCGGCTCGCCCGGGCCTACGAGGCCGAGGGGAATACCGAAGCCGCCCGGGAGCAGTTCCGGCAGGCCGCGATGGATCCGCAGGCGCCGCCCCAGGTGATCGTCGAGTGCTCCAGGTGGTTCGAGTCCGCCGGCATGTACGCGGAGGCCTTCGCCGCCTACGACCGACTGCTCAGCGCCGGCAAACTTCCACCGGGCGCCGGCGCCATGGTGGGCAACAACCTCGTGATGGCTGGCGTGGCCATGGGCGTCTCTGACCCCGCGACGCTCCGCCGCCTGGAAGATGTCGCCCGGGCCAACGCGGCCGACGCCTCCCTCCCGGACCAACTCAAGGCGGAGGCGCCGTTCACTCTGGCCTGGCTCCTGCTGCGGGCCGGCAAGGCCGAGGAGGCCGCCTCCATCTTCCAGGCCGAGATCGACCGCGGCGCCGCCCGCCCGTCCGCCTTCATCGGGCTCGCCCGCGCGCTGCAGGAGGCCGACGACCCCGCGGCGACCGAAGTCGCCGAGCAGGCCCGGCGCAGCGCTGCCGGTGACGAGACCATGGCTTCGTGGATGCAGGACGAGTTGGACAAGCTGCCCCGCGCCTGACGTTCCTATAAGCGACGGAAACCGATCCGATCGGCGGCTTTGCCGCCTATTTTGCTGGTGAATCCCGCCGTGCGCTGTACTTCTCTCTCACAGGCGCCCATCATTCGGCGCCTGCGGCGTAGCCCAGGCTATTGGAGAGAGAGATGCGTCTTTTGTCACTCGCATGCGTTGCGGGCGTGGCCCTCGCGGCCCAGAACGCCTCGGCGCAGCTTACCCTCGCAATCGATATTCAGGGAATTGATTATCAGTTCCGGGATTCCGGCGGCGCGGCCACCTTCGGCGGCGCCGGCCACACCGGCACGCTGGAATGGACTGGCAGCGACGCGACCTCCGCCGACACCCGCATGGGGTCCGGCGGCCGGTTCGGCGTCCTCTCGCCGGTCGCACAGGGCGTCGCGATCAGCGACGTCTCCGGCTCGCTGCAACTCGCGTCCGGTATCGTGACGGGCGGCTCGCTCTCCATCACGCTCGACAACCCCGAGATGGACACGTACACCGCCTCGATCGAGCCCGGGACCGGGCAGATCACCGGGGCGAACACCCTCGGCTTCCAGATCGACGGGCTGACCCTCGGCGGCGCCTTCAGCGACGGGATGTGGGGGGATGTGGATGTCGCCCCCTGGTTTGCCGCACAGGAGAATCCGGGCGGGCTGCCCGGGGCCTTCTTCAAGTTCCGGTTCCAGCCCGGGGCGACGGCGTCCGGCAACGGGGACATCGAGGCCTACGTCATGGTCCCCCTGCCGCCGGCCGCCTGGGGGTCGATTGCTGCCCTCGGCGGGATCGCCGGCGTGGGGACGGTCCGGCGCCGGAGGCTCGGGTGAAAATCGTTAAGTTCCGGGCTGCCAAAGACTTGCCCGGCACTGCTTTCATGATATTCTGTTCACACGCAGGGAACGAGAGACCCAGGAGACCCGGAGAGAGAGTCCCGGGAGAAGAGGAAATCAGATGAAGACATGGGGAAGCCTGGCGGCCATTGCCGTCTCGACCGTTTTCGCCGCCTCGGCGTCGGCCCAGTTGACGCTGGCGTTCGACATCAACGGCTTTAACTACCAGTTCAAGGACTCCGGCGGCGGCCTCGCCTTCGGCGGGGACACGCACACCGGCTCCGTCGAGTGGAGCTTTGCCGCGACGCCGACCAGCATCGCCGACGCCCGCATGGGCCTCGGTGGATCGACCGGCGTGCTCAGCCCGGTGGCCATCGGCGCCACGCTGACCGATTTCACCGGCGCGCTCACGTTCGTCGGCGGCAATGTCACCGGCGGCTCGGTGGAGGTCGAACTGAGCACCGGCGACACGTACACCGCCACCGTCCAGAACGCGGGCGACATCAACTCGCTCACGACCGGCGGCTTCACTATCGACGGCCTGACGATGGACGGGCAGTTCACTGACGCCCTCTTCGGCGCCATCGACGTCTCCGCGTTCGTCGCCGCCCAAGGCGATCCCGGGCAGTTGATCGGGTCGCTGTTCAAGTTCCGCTTCGATCCGAGCGCCACCGGCGGCGGCAACGGCGACATGGAGATCTACGTCCTCGTCCCCCTGCCCCCGGCCGCGTACGCGGGCCTTGCGACCCTCGCGGGCGTCATGTGCCTGACCTACATCCGCCGGCGCCGCTGAGGCCGGTTGACAACCTGACCCCCACGGGCCGCCTTCGAGGCGGCCCTTTTTCTGGTGGCACGGGCTTCCAGCCCGTGCCGAGGCCAGGACGGCGCTCAACTGCGCTGCGCCCCGTACTGCCGGTCATAAAACTCCCGGTACGCCCCGCTGCGCACCCGGCGCCACCAGTCCTCGTGCTCGCGGTACCAGTTGACCGTCTGCTCGAGGGCGCCCGGCCAGGCCGAGCGCGTCGGGCGCCAGCCGAGTTCGGTGGCGAGCTTCCGCGCATCGATGGCGTAGCGGCGGTCGTGGGCGGGGCGGTCCTTGACCCGCCTGATCATCGCCTCGGCCTTCCCGCCGGCAAAGCCCATCAGCCGCAGGATCTCGCCGGTCAGGTCGAGATTGGAGCGCTCGTTGTCGCCGCCGATGTTGTAGATCCCGCCCGGCGTCCCCCGCTCCAGCACCGTCAGCAGGGCCTCGCAGTGGTCCTCGACGTGCAGCCAGTCGCGGACGTTCAGCCCGTCGCCATACAGCGGGACCTGCTCCCCCTGCAGCAGGTTCGTCACGAACAGCGGGATCACCTTCTCCGGGAACTGCCACGGTCCGAAGTTGTTGCTGCACCGGGTGATCGAAACATCCAGTCCGTGCGTCATGCCGCACGCCTGCACCAGCAGATCGCTGGCGGCCTTGCTCGCTGAATACGGGCTGTGCGGGTCCAGCGGGGTCTGCTCGGTGAACTTCAGGTCGCGCCGGTCCAGCGGGAGCGAGCCGTAGACCTCATCGGTGCTCACGTGCAGGAAGCGCCCGCCACCGCCCCCGGTCCCTCGCCCGCCCCACGCCTGCCGCGCGGCATCCAGCAGCATCTGCGTGCCGAGCACGTTTGTGCGCACGAACGGGCCGGCGTCGTAGATCGACCGGTCCACGTGGCTTTCCGCGGCAAGGTGGGCGATGGCGTCGTGCTCCGGGAGCAGCTCGTCCAGCAGCGCCCGGTCGCAGATGTCACCCTTGACGAACCGGTAGCCCGGCCGGTCCTGAATGTCGGCGAGGTTCTCGAGGTTGCCCGAGTAGGTCAGGGCGTCGAGGTTCGTGATCCGCCAGCCCGGACGCTCCCGCAGCAGGAAGCGCACGAAGTTGGACCCGATGAACCCGGCGCCGCCGGTGACGATCACGGACGAGATCTTGCGGGATGGCGCGGCGGTGTCAGTCACGCGTCAGGCTCCCGGGGGAAATGTGCCACCGATGTCGGCTCTGCGACATCAGTGTTTCTCAGCGTGCGTTGCGACCCGTTCATTCCGAACCTACTTTGCCACTCTGCGACTTCGCCACTCTGCCACTCTCCCCAGCGTCCTCCAGCCGGGGCAGAACCTCCGCCAGCCGCTGGCGCCAGTCGGGGATCGGCCCCACGATCGCCTCGGTCTTCGAGAGATCGAGCACGCTCCAGGCCGGGCGCGGGGCGGGGCGGCCCCCCCGGGCGTTGAACTCGGCCGTCGAGCACGGCTGGACGCGGCAGTCCAGTCGCAGGCCGTCGACGATCGCGCGCGCAAACTCGTACCACGAGCACTGCCCCCCGTCGCACCCATGAAAGACGCCCTCGGCGCCCGCCTCCAGCAGTCCGAGGGTGGTCCGGGCCAGCCCCTCGGCCGAGGTCGGCCGCCCGATCTGGTCGCTGACGACCGAAAGCTCGTCCCGCTCGGCGCCGAGTCGCGCGATCGTGCGCACGAAGTTCTTCCCCCACGGGGCGTACAGCCAGCTCGTGCGGATCAGCAGCACGCGAGCCTCCGCCGCGAGCACGCTCTGCTCCCCCGCGGCCTTGGACCGCCCGTAGGCGCCCAGCGGCGCCCGCTCGTGATCGACCGGGTAGGGCGCATCTCCCTGACCATCGAACACGTAGTCAGTCGAGAAATGGACGAGCGTGGCGCCGATCTCGGCGCAGCGCGTCGCGAGCTGGCCGGGCCCGATCGCGTTGGCGATCGTCGCCTCCTCCTCGTGCTCCTCGGCGCCATCGACATCCGTCCAGCCGGCGCAGTTGATGACGAGGCGCGTCTCCGGGGGGATGGCGATTTCAATGGTTTCCGGCCGGGTCAGATCAAGTTGCTCGCGACCGGGCGCAGCGAAGACGATCTGCCGACCGCCGAGTTCTTCGGCCAGGGCCCGCCCGAGCATCCCCCGGGCTCCCAGCAGAAAAACGGGCGGTTGCCCCACGCCGGAAGGCAGCGCGCTCTCCCGCTTCTCGCTGCTGCTCCCCTTTGCCATTTGCCCATTTGCCATTTGCCATTTCTCTACCCGTGGCGGACATCCCACGGAAAGCCGGCCACGCTGTCGTGCGCCCGCCGCAGTTCGTCCGGCTTCGCCGGGTCGTACGCCCGCGTCACGTAGTAGAGCAGCCCGGCAGGCTCGTGCCCGACCGTGCCGGCGCCGTGCCACAGCCCCGGCGGGATGATAACGATCCCCGGCCGCCGCTCGCCGACGACCGTCAGCCACGCCCGCCCGTCCTCCTCGCGGAAGACGCCGGCCTTCACGTGCCCGGTGAGGCAGAGCCAGAAGTCGGTCTGGCGCTCGTGGCGATGCCATGCCTTGATCACACCGGGGTACTGCGTCGAGTAGTTGATCTGGCCCTCGGCGCCGAGAACGCCCTGCATCAGATTCATCAGCGACCAGCCGCGGTCATCGGCGTGGAACGATGCCGCAAGCATGACCGGCTCGCGCTCCGCCAGCGCGATCTCATGCGCCCGCGCCGGCGATTCCTTGACGACACGGACCGGCTGGGGATTCACGGGGAGGCTCCAAATGGCAAATGGGCAAATGCCAAATGGCAAACGCGGCCACTTTGGACGTCCCCCTCCGGATCTGCCATTTGCCCCTTTGCCATCTGCTATTTCCTGTCCAGGTTGTTCGCGCCCCCCTCGGCCACCATCCCCGCCGCCCGCAGCAGGCTCTCGAAGGTGCCGGCGTCCGTCCACCAGCCCTCGAGGATCTCCCAGGTCAGGTCGCCGCGCTTCAGGTAGGCGTTGTTGACATCGGTGATCTCGAGTTCGCCCCGCCCGCTCGGTCGCAGCGTCTCGCAGATGTCGAAGACGTCGTTGTCATAGAAGTAGATTCCGGTGACGGCGTACGGCGTCGGCGGCGAGTCGGGCTTTTCCAGGATCTCCGCGATCGCCTTCCCCGGGCCGTCCCCCTCGAAGCGCACCACGCCGAACCGCTCCGGGTCCGGCACTTCCTTGAGCAGCAGCTTGGCTCCGCTCGACTGCGTGAAGAAGTCCCCCGCCGCCCGCCGGATATTCCCCTCGATGATGTTGTCACCGAGCACAACGCAGACCTTCTCCCCGTCGGCGAAGTCGCGCGCGAGCTTCAGGGCTTCGGCGATGCCGCCTTCTCCCTCCTGATACGCGTACGCCAGCCGGCGCACGCCCAGATCCTGGCCGTTCTTCAGCAGCTTCAGGAAGTCACCCGCGTGCTCGCCACCGGTCACGATGAGGATGTCGTTGATCCCCGCGTGCAGCAGCGTCTGAATCGGGTAATAGATCATCGGCCGGTCATAGACCGGCAGCAGGTGCTTGTTGGTGACGAGCGTCAGCGGACGCAGCCGCGTCCCGAGCCCCCCCGCCAGAATC
>CAYMJK010000198.1:0-9867 GCA_964390535.1 uncultured Phycisphaeraceae bacterium
CGTCGCGAGGAGTGTTACGACGGTCGAGGGATGCGATGGTGTCAGAACCGTCCGGTCCGCCTGTAGAACCCACCCCTGCTGCGCCTGAGCAGCGCACGCGGCCGGGAGCAAGACAAGCGTCGAGAGGATCTGGCGTTTCATGACAGTCTCCGACAGATGCTCTGGAAGCAGAAGAACTCAAGCCGTCACGGGCAGCCTGCCGCAAAGTTGTTCTGGAAGCACAGGAAATCTGCGAAGTCCAGCTCGCCGCTGCTGTCGCAATCAGCGTAGCCATCATCGGCCGCGAAGAGATTCTGAAAGCAGAGGAAGTCGAAGAGGGTGAGTTCGCCATCGGCGTCGCAGTCGGCTTCGCAGTCGGTGAAGCTGATGACGATGCGCGTCTCCGCTGCAGTACGCGGTTCCGAGATTGACTGCTCCCGGAATGGATAGACGTCGAATTTGCGCGTCTCTGTCTGTATCAGGCACTGTCCTGCTCCGGGATGCGTTGGAGTAGTTTCCAGCATGCAGTAGAGCGATTCGAGCGGGCTACGCGGATCCGCATAGATCGGCGGGGGGAAGTGGAGCTGTCCGAAGATAAGCCCCTCGATGCCACGAGGTGTGATACCACCCGGGCAGGGCCCGATGCCGCAGTTAAACGCGACGTCGTAATACACCAGATGCAGGGACGGTTCAATCAGGACATCGAGCCCTGCGCCGGCGAACGCGTAGTCATCCGGCGCATGCGTCGCGAGGAGCGTCACGACGGTCGAGGGATGCGACGGCGTCAAGACCGTGCGGTCCGCCTGCAGAACCCACCCCTGCTGCGCCTGAGCAGCGCACGCGGCTGTGAGCAAGGCAAGCGTCGAGATGATCTGGCGATTCATGGAGTCTCCCAACAAAGATGATCCAGAAGAAAAAGCTCATTCGCGACCTCGCTCGAAGCCGGCGTATGGTCCTCGGGATGATGGCTTCCGCGCGCGGCTCTTCCGCCCTGTGAGGGGGCTTTCGAAGGAGCCGAGGCGATTCAGCCGGGACCCCGAGCCCAGCGCGCACGATCCTTGCCGAGAAGTTCCAGTCCCTGCGCCCGCCGAGCGGCCGGCCCCCTGAGCCGCCGCAGCGGCGATTGTCGCCGGCGGCGTCTTCATGCTGACAGCCTACCACGGTCCGTCCGCCCTTGCAAGGCGCATTTTCGGGCCGCCGGGGAGCCGAACACGCTGCGAAATGCTGGCGAGAGCCCCGCGGCGCCTGTTGACGGCCCGCTTCCGCGTGTCGCTCGCCGCCGCTACCGGCGCATCCGGTGGATCCAGCGGGCGTATTCGAGCATCGAGGCCACCAGCTCGCCCCGGGGGGGGTAGCCGCGGCCGAAGGCGGTGTGCAGGCGCCACTGCCAGTATGGGCCGCGGAAGCGGAATCGCGTGAGCAGGCCCAGGCGTGCGAGGCCCCAGAGGCCGCCGACGGTCTCGACGCCAGCGCGCAGGGGCCGCACTACTCCGTGCTCCGGGGCGGGTTCCGAGGGGCGCGAGGCGCCCGCGACTCGCGGAAGCGGCCCCTGCGTGCCGCGGACGAATGGCCGAAACCGTCCTGACCCGCCCCCTGGCCCGCCCCCGGGGCGGCATCCTTCGGCAGGCCGTGCTGCTGAAACCAGCGGACGGTCTCCTCCAGCCCGTCCTCGAGGGTGGCAAATGGCTCGTAGCCGAGCAGTTGCCGAGCCTGGCTGATGTCGGCGAGCGAGTGCCGGACATCCCCGGTCCGCTCGGGGCGCATTTCCGGCTCGCCAGCGCTGGCGCCGACGATGGCGGCCATGGTGTCTGCGAGCTGGCGCACGGAGATCTGCCGCCCGGTCCCGATGTTGATGACTTCGCCAGCGAGCGGTCGTCGGCTGGCGCCCGCCTGCAGCGTCGCGAGCACGACGTTGGCGACGTAGGTGAAGTCCCGGGTCTGGCGGCCGTCGCCGTAGATCACCGGTGGCTGCTCGCTCATCAGCCGGCTGGCGATCGCCGCGACCACCGCGGCGTAGGCGGAGTCCGCCGACTGGCGCGGGCCGAAGACGTTGAAGTAGCGCAGGCTCACCGTGGATGTCCCGTAGGAGCGGGCCCAGGCGTGCATCAGGCTCTCGCCGGCGACCTTGCTGGCCGCGTAGGGCGAGAGCGGCTGCGGGAGCATGGTCTCGTCCTTGGGAAGCCGCTCGGAGTCGCCATAGGCGGAACTGGAGGCGGCAAAGACGATGCGCCCTGCGCCGGCGGCCCGCGCCTGCTCCAGCACGCGCACCGTGCCGGTGGCGTTGACCGCCCAGGTACGCTGCGGCTCCTCGATGGAGCGCGGAACCGAGCCAAGTGCGGCGAGATGGAAGACGACCTCGGCGCCGCCGGGGCGGCCCCAGGCGGCGAAGGCGCCGGTAACGGCCTCGGCGAGCGCCTCGTCATCCAGGATGGAGCCGTGAACGAAGCGGCAGCGGTCGGGCGTCAGCTCGACCATCTCCGCGACATGGGCGGCGGTCGAGCTGGAGAGATCGTCGATCACGACGACCTGGGCGCCGAGCGAGAGCAGGGCATCCAGCACGTGCCCACCAATGAAGCCGGCGCCACCGGTAAGGCAGACGCGCCGGTCCTCGAACGCGGCGCGCAGGGGGGTCATCATGTGGGCGGGCAGTCGCAGCACAGCGCCCGATGGTATCCGATTCCTCGACAGGCCGGAGCGGCAGCGCCCCGGCGGCGGCCGGATTGGGCAGGCGGGGGCGCCCGCGCGGGCCGCGACAGCCGCGGCTGGAGGCCGCCTGAGGTGAAAGAAAACGGCGCGCCCGCGTCAGGCGCGGGCGCGCCGCGACCCACCAGAGCGCCGGGGGGCGGGTCAGGACGACTTCGTCTCGACGCGCGTGGCCACGCCCTCGGCGTGGGTGACGGTGACGTCGCGATCCTTCTTGAGAACGGCTTCACGCGTGGAGACCTCGTTGTCGAGGACCCACACCGTCTTGTTGTCGAACTTCACGATGACCTGCTCGTTGTTGGCCGTCGCAACCGTGAACGACGTCTGCTCCTCGTTGATGGAAGCGACCTTGCCCTTGGTGACTTCCGGCGCCGTGAGGATCAGGGCCGTTGTCGTCAGGGCCGCCGCGCTGCCGCCGGCCAGCAGGGAGAATCCGAGCACCGTTGCTGCAATCACTCGCATGGCTTTCTCCTTTCTCGCTCTCACTCCCACCAATACTGCTACGGCCGGGGGCCGCGGGCGAATGCGTGAATCTCGAATAATTGCAGCATCTCGCAGCGCCTCATGAAGGTCGCCTCGGCGAGAAAGAGAGGGCGCCGCCGCAGGTACAGATGCGGGGGGGGGGGCCGTGAACTCCGCTCGGGCCTTTCCGGATGCCGACCGCCCGGTGGCCAGAAGGTTACGAGCCGCCGCTACGCGCGGCGCGCGATGCGCAGCGGAAGCGGCTGCGGCCGTGAAACCCCGATAAATGCAGGTTCACGCCGAGCGGGCGCTATCCCCGGATCTTGCGACCCTTGCTCTTCTGGTGCGCCTTCGGCGTGACGTGGAACGTTGCCGTGGCGCGGCCCACCCGGCGTTCCTTCGCGCCCGGCTTGGTCAGCGCCTGGGTGATCTCCATCTCCACCGTGATGTTGAACTCGGCGCCGGAGGCGATGAGCCCGTCCATGTCTTCCCGAGGCGTGATGCGGTACATGGCGGGGCCGAAGCAGGGGCGCAGGAAGTTGTACTCCAGCCGCTTGCAGACGACGGTGTAGCGGCCGCCGGAATACCCGAAGACCCACATGCCGCCGGCGATCTCCGAGTTGCCCAGCAGGGCGGCGCCGGCCATGGCGTTGTACCAGTTTTTGTTGAACCGCCGGAAGGGGAGCACCGCGGTGAACGTCTTCGCATCGATCCGCTTCATGCGGATGCCGCTGCGGAAGGCGTAGGGCAGCCAGACCAGCGAGCAGACGCGGTGCCAGAAGTTGTTGCGGGTGCTCAGGCGGCTCACGAAGTTGTCAAGCCGGTCCATCAGCGTGAGCCGGCGGCCCGACCGCCGCCGGCGCCCGGCCGACGGCGGGGCAATCTCCTGGCCATCGCGTCCCGTGCGCGCCCCGGACAGGGCGTCCGCGGGGGCGCCCGTGACTTCCTGCGTCTCGGGGGTCTCGCTGGCGGGTTCTGCTGTGCCTGACCAGTTGCTCACCGTTCCCTCCGGCGGCGCCAGCTCGGCGCCTGTGCCAACCCCTGCCGCGGGACATGGTAGGAGAGGCCAGGAGCGGCTCACGAAATCCAATCGAGTTTCGGCGTCTCGGAGTATCCCTCACACCGCGGGGGCGTACTCCTCCTCCCGGCTCTATCTACTTCAACGCCCGAAAGAACCGTATCATCCCTCTTCGAGCCGGAACCACCCGTCCGCACGCGAAACCCGGCGCAGCGGGTTGCCGGGCTCGTGGTCCAGAAAGAGCATCCAGCCCCGGTCGGCCGCCTCGCTCAGCAGCCAGCGCCGGGTCACCATGCTGGTGTATGGCTCGACATCATACGACAGGCTGTACGCCGCGCCCACGTGCCACGCCGTCGGCATCACATCGGGCGTGAAGACGATCACACGGCCCTCCGAATCGGTGAATCGGATCGCCTGCTGCCCCCAGGTGTGGCCGGGGACGCGGAAGACGCGGATGCCCGGAATGATCTCGCGCTCGCGCGCCTCCAGGGAGAGCGGGGGCGCCTCGTTGCGATCCGGGACATGGCCCGGGGCGAACGGCGCAGGGCTGTCGCAGAGTTCCAGATGATCGCGGATCGGCTCGAGATGGTCGGGGAAGTAGGTGCGCGTCATCACCGAGCGGTTGGCAATGGCGTCCTCCCATTCCCGCTTCTGCGCGTGGATGCGGGCGCCGGGGAACGTGAGCTTGATGGCGGGGGCGTCGCCGGACATGGGGCCGGCGTCCCAGTCCGGCCGTTCCCCCTCGCGGATGCGCCGGGTGAGGCCGCCGGCGTGGTCGAAGTGCAGATGGCTGACGACGACGTCGGTGATGGAGGCGGGCTCGGCGCCCGCTTCGCGCAGGGCCGTCTCGATCGTGCGATCATCGAGGCCGAAGATGCCGCGCATCTTTGCATCGAGCTTGTCCCCGGTTCCGGCCTCGATCACGACCCGGCGATCGCCACCAACCTCCTCCAGCAGGAGGCAGTTGTGCGCCAGTGCGATGCGGCCTTTGTCATCGGGCTCGGCGAAGCGGCTCCAGACGACGCGGGGGATGAGGCCGAACATCCCGCCGCCATCCAGCAGCAGGCGGCCAGCGCGAAGCGGGGTCATGCGATAGCGGGGCTCGGACATGGGCGATGGTACCCGCGAGCGGCCCGGGATTCACGGGAAGTGGCGGAGTGGCAAAGTGGCAGAGTGGCAGAGTGAGGCGCAACGCCATGGCGATGCCCTCAGTTGCACCCCGCGGCGAAGAGGTTCTGGAACTCCAGGAAGTCGAAGAAGTCCAGCGCGCCATCGCCGGTCAAGTCCGCGCGCGGATCCCCCGCCGCGAAGGCGTTCTGGAAGGCGAGGAAGTCGAAGAAGGTGAGTTCACCGTCCCCATCGAAATCCGCCACGCACGCGTCCACCGGCGTGAGCACGAATGCCCGGACACCCCCGCCCGGGGCGCCGACGAGGCGGCCGAAGCCGACGATCTGGCTGGCGTTGTTGATGCCTGTCGCCTCCGCCAGCGTCCACCCGCTGGCGGGATCAATGAGATCATTCAGGTCGGTGAGGGCGCCATCGCGCCAGATGACGGCGCGGCGCCGATCGATGTCGCAGGTGAGGTCCACGCACATCCGGCCGACGGCGACGCCGGCGTCGTTGACATCGGCGACGGCGGTCCCGAAGGCGCTGGTGACCTCGAGGCGGATGAGCTCGATCGGATCGTCGAGCTTCCAGATGACCGGCGGCTGCCCGATGTCCCCAGCGGCGTACCCGCCAGCGAGGGCAATGGCCGAGGCGATGCCGCTTCCACCATCCGGGAGCGTGGTGACGCCGGAGTCGTCCACGATGATCGCTTCGCGCACACTTCCGACATCGCGCCGGCCGGCGATGCGCCCCTCCTCATCGATCGCGGAGGCCCAGCTCGGCGCATCGACGATCGGCGACGGCGCCCCGTTGCGCCAGGCAACCGCCGTCTCGATGCCGCCGGGGGAGACGGAGACGCCCACCGCGACGGCAGCGTCGTTAACTCCCCACGCCGAGGCGCCGAAGGCGCCGGCGAGGCCGGGCAGGACCGTTCGCTCGCCATCGACCCAGATCGCCGCGTCACGCCCGAACTGCCCGGTGACGACACCGGCGGGGCTGATGGCGCGGGCGAGGCTCTCGACTCCAACCTCGCCAAGGTCCACGAGCGAGCCGTCGGGCTCCCAGATCACGGCGTGGAAGTCCTGGCCGTCGCGCCAGGACTCGCCAGCGACCTGTCCGGCGTCGTTGATGTTGTAGGGCCGCGAGATGGGAATGATCGCTCCGATGGAAGGCAGTTCGCGGACGGTGTACTCGACTTGCGCTGCGGCGAGGGGCGAGAGCGACAGGATGGCGAGGGCGGTCGCGCGCATGGTCGTTGCTCCAGTTGCGGTAAAGCGGTTGTGCAGGACCCGCCGCCGAAGCGGCCTTCGGATCCGCAAGCAAGATTGAAGAATGGTCACCAGCGCCGGTGAGAGCACGCTGACACGAGGCTGAAAGCGGCTTCAGGCGCAGCGCCGGCCCGCGAGCGGCGGCGTCTACGCCGGCGGGAGCCCCATCACGATCCGTTCCTTGGCCCCCGTCTCGACGATGCGCTCGACGAAGGCCCGGTACGCCCGCGAGGCCGCGGCGACATCGGGCGCGATGTACGCCTCGAGCAGCAGCGGTCCGAGGCGACCCCGCAGGGCGCGCTCGGTCACCCGCGCGCCATAGCGCGATCGCAGCGCCGGTCGCAGCCGTCCTTGGGCGGCGTCCGCGAGCAGCGCCTCCAGACCGCCGCGCATGGCGGGGTCTTCGCGCATGAAATGGGCCAGGGCCCAGAGCTGCGCGTAGTAGTCGAGGGCGCCCTCGCCCGAATGCTGCAGAAGGCTCTGCGGCGAGGCGCCGAGCAGTTCCTCCAGCGTCAGCAGGTCGCCGCGGGCCCAGGCGGACCGCAACTGGTCGAACCGCTCGGGATTGGCCCACGGCAGGAAGGCCGCGCCCCCGGCGCGGGAGGGATCGTCGCGGTACCCCTCGCAGTAGACCGCGATCGCTTCATCCAGCCAGACCGGAAGCGGGTCGCGCATGATCCGCTGGGCGTACTGGTGCCACCCCTCGTGGGCGGCGATGGCGAGCGTGGTGCGATCGTCACCGGCGCCGGCGGTGTAGAAGACGCCGCGTCCGCCCGCGGCAAAGCCGCCGCGGTCGATGCGCAGATACACGGCCGAGCGCTGTCCCATGAGCCGGATGGTCAGTTCCTCCCACTCGCCGCGGCTGGACATCATGAATGTGTCCAGGGGAAGCTGCGGCGGGGGAAGGCGATGAACGCCGCCAACCGATCCCGCCATCGAGCGGTACTGCGCCAGCGCATCCTCCAGGAAGGCCGGGAGCCGGTGCATCACCGGTGAGCCAGCGGCGGTGGTGAAGAGGCGGTAGTGGGCGGTCGTGATGATGACACCATCGTCAGCGCGGAACGTCCACGGGTCGATCCCGCGGATGATGGCGCCGCGGCCCGCGGTGGTGGGCGCGCGCACGGTGGGGGGCGGGGCCGGGGCGATGGCGTCGCCCGCGCAGGCGCCCAGGGCAAGGGCAGCCGCCGGCGCCAGGAGCAGGCGCCACGGGCGCGCGCGCATCATTGCACGCTCTCCAGGGCCTTGCGAGCCGCGCCGAGGTCCGCCGCGGCAGCCTCGCGCTCGCTGCGCGTCTGCTGGACCAGATGGGCGGGGGCGCGGTCGACATAGCCGGGGTTCGCCAGCCGCTTGTCGAGGTGCTCCAGGGCGGTGGTCAGCTCGTCGATCTTCTTCACGAGCCGGTCGCGCTCGGCGCCGGCATCGAGGGCGTCGGCGAGATTTCCCAGCCGCAGCTCGCGCTGCTCGAAGCTGATCGCGGCGGCAGGGCCGGTGGGGGGATCGGTCGCAAGGGTTGTCCCGGCGAACGAGAGCAGGAGTTGGGCGTGAACGGCGAGTTCATCTGCGAGATCCTGCGGGGCGTGCAGGGTGATCTGGCGCCGCGGAGAGATCTGCTGCTGGGCCCGCACCTCCCGAATGGCGCCGGCGAGCGCCTTGATCCGGTCGAACTCGCCTCGGGCGGCATCATCGTGCAGAGTGTCATCGCAGCGCGGCCAGGGCGCCCGCAGCAGCAGGCCGCCGGCGCGGACGGGGGAGTTCGCCAGGTGGAGGCCGGCAACGGGCGCCGTTTCGATGGCGCCGAATCGTTCGTAGATCGCCTCCGTGAGAAAGGGCGCCACCGGGTGGAGCAGGCGCAGCAGGCAGTCCAGCGTCGCGCGCAGCGCCGCCTGCTGCGGCGGGCTGGAGCGGACCGTCGGCTTGATGGCTTCCAGGTACCAGTCGCAGAAGTCGCGCCAGAAGATGTCGTAGAGCGTCTGGGCGTAGGCGCTGAACTGATAGTCGGCGAGCGCGGCATCGCACGCCCGGACGCTCTCGCGCAGGCGGGAGAGCATCCACCGGTCCGCCAGCGGCAGGGAGGCGGGGTCGATCGGCGCGCTGCCGGCGGGCTGCGCCTCGGCGAGGATGCCCAGGGCGAAGCGGGCGGCGTTCCAGATCTTGTTGCAGAAGCTGCGGCCCTCGTCGAACTTGGGGCTGGTGTTCTTGCCGGTGGTCGGATCGCGCTGCACCGGCATGCGCACATCCTGCGTCTGCGTCGTCATCTTGCAGAGCGTGAAGCGCATGGCGTCGGCGCCGTGGCTTTCGATGATGTCCAGCGGATCAACCCCGTTGCCGAGGCTCTTTGACATCTTCCGCCCCTCGCCATCCTGGATCATGGCGTGGATGAAGACATCGCGGAAGGGCGCCGGGCCGGGGGTGTCATCGGCTTCAGTGCTCGCCCGGAAGAACCGGTTGAACATCACCATCCGGCTGACCCAGAGCGTGATGATCTCGCGGGCGGTGCACAGGACGGTGGTGGGGTTGAACGCGTCCAGCAGCAGCGGAAAGTCGTCGATTCCGGTATCGCGTGCCGCCTGCACCGGATTGGGCCACCCCATCGTGCTCAGCGGCCAGAGGGCGCTGCTGAACCAGGTGTCGAGGACATCGGCATCCTGCTCAAACCCTTCCGCTTCCAGCGATCGCACGATCTCGGCGTCCGCGTCGAACGGATCGCGAACAGCTATTCGCCACGGCTCATGAGCATTGAGATAGTCCTCGGGCCGCATTCCCTCAACTTGCGGACCCTTGATGAAGACGACCCGTCCTGCGTCTTCCAATGCGTTCATCTTGTTGTGGAATGCGTCGAACTCTTCTTCGCCCCCTTCAAGCACGCTTCGCGCAACACCGGTCCACACCGGGATCCGGTGCCCCCACCAGAGCTGGCGGCTGATGCACCAGTCGCGCAGGTTGTCGTGCCACATCTCGTACGTCTTCGCGTACCGCGGTGGGTAGAACGACATCGTCCCGTCGCCGGGCGCATCGCCCGCCGCGCCCCGCGGCTCCGACTCCGGCCACGCCGTTAGCGATTCGGCGCTGCGCTGCTCGGGGTTCAGCGCGCGCTGGGCCACGCCGCGCAGCCGGTCATCCGTCACCCGCACGTACCACTGGTCGGTGAAGTACGGCTCGATCGGCGCATGGCTGCGGTAGCTGTGCCCCACGGTGTGCCGATGCGGGCGGGTGTCCTCCAGCAGCCCGCGAGCCTCGAACTCGCGCACGACCAGCTTCCGCGCCTCCTCCCGGCTCCTGCCGAGGAAGACGTGGGCGCCTTCGGTCTCCTCGAGATCATCCCAGCCATAC
>CAYMJK010000199.1:0-3265 GCA_964390535.1 uncultured Phycisphaeraceae bacterium
TCACGAGCCCCTCCTGCGTCGCCGGAAGCTCCGCGTCCTCGCTGCTGCTGCGGTGGGCAGCGCGGGTGTCGTCATAGGCGCGCAGGCCGCGGACGTAGGCGAAGATGAAGCCCTCGCCCGTCATCGGCGCCGAGCCGAATATCTCGACCAGATCGAGCACGTGGGCCACCTCCCCGCGCTCGATCAGATCCTGCATCGCCGCGGCCGCCACCTCCTCGACCAGCGGCCGCGCGACGCTCGGGAGTTCGGCGCGGGAGAGAGCCTCGAGGGTCTTGACGGCGATGAGCCGGGCCTCCGCGGTATCCAGCGGCGCCCGCTCGCCATCGATCCCGCGCTCCTGCCGCTTCCGGTCCGCGTGCCACTGCACCTCAGACCACTTGCCGGCCGAGGCCAGCGCCCCGAGCCGGCGCACGAAGAGCTGCTCGCGCACCGTCGGCGGAACCTCGGCGTTGCTCTCGATGGCTTCCAGCCAGCGCAAGGCGTCATCGCCGTTGCCCCGCAGCCCTTCGCAGAGCGCCACCCCGAGGGCAGCACGGGCAACGTGCTCGTAACGCAGTAGCCCGGGGCTGATGCGCTCCAGGTTCGGCAGCTTCCCCTCGCTGGCGTTGAGCAGCCAGCCGAAGTGCCGCAGGCCATCCACCGCGTAGCGCTCGGCGCCGGTCAGCGTGGCGAGGTAGTAGCAGGTCCAGCCGGCGTAGTAGTGCGCGAGCGAGCGGACGCGCCGCGCCTCCCCGAGGGCATCCACCATCCACTGCTCATCGAGACCTCTGGCGCTGTCCTCACGTCGCTCGTAGGTTTCGACCTCGCGGTGAGCCCGGGCCGCGATGTCCTCGAACGCGGGGAGGCTGTCGCGCAGGATGCGCTCCGCCTCGTCGCGCTCGGCGGCGGTGGCCAGGCGCAGCTGCTGGCGCTCCGCCGCGGTCTCCGCGATCAGGTACTGCGCCTTGGCAAGGCTGATGCGCAGCTCCAGAGACTCCGCCTCGGGAACGAACTGAAGCAGTTCCCGGCTGCGATTCTCCCAGATGACGCGATCGGCGGGATTGTCCAGCGTTTCCAGCATCCGGACATAGAGCGCCGCAAGGCGGGTGGCGATGGCGCCGCGCTCCCCGGCCGGCGCCCGCTGGAGCCGGTCGCGCAGCAGCGCCGCCAGCGGCTCCTGCAGGTCGCGCTGCCGCAGGTAGCTCTCGTGGTCGTCAAGCGAGGACTGTTGCGCCGAGGCGACCGAAGCAGTGGCAAAGTGGCAAAGTAGCAAAGTGGCAAAGCAGAGAGCCATGATGCGCAGCCGGCGCCTGCACATCGCGCGCAGCAGCCACACGGCCCACTCTGCCACTCTGCCACTCTGCCACTTTGCCACTTCTTCACTCATGAGCCGGCCCGTAGCTCCGCTTGATGAACCCCGCGTCAATCGCCGCCTGCTTGGCGGCGGCGATCGCCCAGACCGGCGCCCGATCGACCCCCCGGATGAACACGCCCCCCTCCTTCGGCAGCTCGCGCAGCAGCACCGTCAGCTCCTCCTGCCGGCGCAGGGCCCGATCGCCGATGAGGAACGCGACCTCACCCTGCACCACATCGACGGTGACCACCTGCGGCTCGTAGTCCGCCGCCTGCCCCCCGCTCTGCTGGTCGGAGCGCAGCGCGCTAGAGACGCTCGACTCACTCGGCGTGATCGTCGAGGTCACCATGAAGTAGATGAGCAGCAGAAAAACCACATCGATCAGGCTGGTGATCGGAAGGTGGGCAAGGCCCGGCTGGCGAGTGTCGCGGACGAGCTTCACGCTACCCCGGCCCCTCCAGTGTCCCGAGCTTCCACGACCGGATGCCGGAGGCGGAGAGTCGCTCGGCGAGTTGATTGATGTTTGCCGCCGGCCCGTCGCGGTGAGCCCGCACGAGCAACTGCACCCCCTCCGGCCCGGCCCGCTCCACCTCCGTCTCCAGCCGCGCGATGAGTTGGTCGAGTGTCACCGGCGTCTGCTCGACGATGAACTGGCCATCCAGATCGACATCGACCACCAGCGCCGCCGGCGCCAGCGCCTGGTCTTCCCCCGCCTGCCGCGGCAGGTCGATGGGCGTGCGGCTGATCTGCGAGAACTGCGCGGTGTACATGAAGAAGATGATGAGCTGGAGCGTCACGTCGATCATCGGCGTGAGGTCCACGCCCGTCGCCCGCCGCTTCCTGCCCTGGCTGAAGTTCATGGCGTCCCCACGCCCTGCGCCGCGGCCCCCGGCTGGCGCGGCGCCGCCGGCCCGCCCCCGGTCGCCTGACCCGGTCCGCGGGGGCCGGGCGCCTGCAGGCGGGCAGACAGATCCTCGGTAACCTCCGCCGCCTTGGATGCCAGGGTGTCGATCCGGTTGCGGAAGAAGGCGTATGCCGCCGTCGCCGGGATGGCAACGATGAGCCCGAGCACCGTGGTGATCAGCGCCACCGAAATGTCGCCCGCGAGCTCATCCGGCCGGGCAAAGCCTTCGCTGAAGCTGATCGTCTCGAACGCCCCGACCATGCCGACGACCGTCCCGAGCAGACCCAGCATCGGCGCCACCGCCGCGATCAGCCCGATGCCATCGGTCGCGCGGTGCAGCCGCGCCACCTGCTCCTGCCCCGCCTCTTCAAGCGCCGATCGCAACTCCAACAGCCCGAAGGCCGAGCGCGAGCACCGCGTCAGCGCCGCCGCGAACATCCGCGCGAGGAACGAGTCGTTCACTGGATCCTGGCAGAAGCGGATGGCGCCCCGAATGTCGTTGGCGCTCAGCAGCTTGTCCAGACCCTCGACGACCTCCGGCGGCGTCAGCTTGCGCTCGCGCACCTGCAGCAGTTGCATCACCGCCAGCGTCACCGCCACCAGGCTCAGTGCGATTATGGCGAACCCGATCGGCCCGCCGGAGGCGATGTGATCGAGCAGCGACTTGCTCGGCGCGGCAGGCTCGGCCTGCGCCAGGGCGATCCCGATCAATCCAGCAGCCATGGTCACCTCGAATCCTGCGCGGCGCCCGGCGCCGGCGCTCGCGCCACGGTCAGCGCGGGGTGTGAAGGAAAACGTTCCGCCAGTTCCTGGCGCAGCGCCAGCGAAGCCTCGATCCGCCCCATCGACGACAGGGCGAGCGCCGCCTCGGCGAGCCCCAGCCCTGCAAGGTAGGGGTGCGCCTCCGCATGCAGCGCCGGCGCCGCCAGAAGCTCCGCCACGCCCAGCAGGCGCGACTCCTCATCCGGCTCGCGCACCAGCGACCGTCCGATCGCCACGCGCAGCCACGCCGCCATCCACGGCTGCGG
>CAYMJK010000200.1:0-4206 GCA_964390535.1 uncultured Phycisphaeraceae bacterium
GGCCGGGCAGGAGTCGCGGCAGCCGGACCAGCGGGCGAGGCGGCCGGTGGGGATGATCCGGTCCTGCCGGTCGTACACAGCATCGAAGCTGCCGCCGATGTACAGGTCGGGCCCGTCGCCGGCGTCGTAGACGGCCATCACCCGCGCCCCGCCATTGAAGCCGCCGCTCATCGGGCGCCATGACTCGCCATCCCAGATGGCGCCGCCCCGGGCTTCGACGCCAGCGATCTCCGCGAACTCACCGACGGCATACAGCTTCTCGCCCGAGCCGTCATCGAAGACGCGCAGATCGAAAATGCTGCGCGCATCCGTCAGGCCGAGCACGGTCCACATCTCGCCATCGAGCCGCGCAACGCCCGGGACGATCTCGCCGCTCGGGTCCTCGAGCGCCAGGATCGCGTGGAGCTTGCCGTCAAAGATTTCCAGGTCCCAGCACTGGCCGGTGTGCGGCGCCGGAAGCTCGTAGTCGCCGACGGAGCCCTCCCACTGCTCGCCATCCCAGCGGGCGAGGCCGCCGCGGGTCTCTTCGCCGCCGATGGACATCTCTCGCGCGCCGACGTACAGGGCCGGGCCGCTGCCATCATCGAAGACGATCACGCTCCCGCCCCGTGGGTGTTGCAGGGAGTCGCCGGCAAACTCGAGGCCCTCGCCGAGGGTGATCCACTCGTCTCCCTCGCGCTTCACGACATGGCTGCTGATGCGCTTCCCCTCGATGTCGAGGAAATTGCCAGCCATGTGCAGCGCCGGGCCGGAGCCATCGTCGTACTCGACCATGTGCAGGTCGGAGATGTGCCCGAGCCTGATTGTGTTCACTTCGGCGACCAGCATCGCGCTGGACCCGTCGTACTCCCAGATCAGCCCCGAGCGACCGGTTCCGATGAGGGTGGGCTCGCCCGAGCTGATGAGAAACATGCGCTCGCGGCCATCGATGGTCGCGACATCGTGCACGCGGAAGCTCTCGCCTTCCAGCCCCGGGATGGGATACTCCACGAACTGCTCGCCATCCCAGGCCGCCAGCCCCTCCCAGAACCGCTCGCCGATGATGACCGGCGGGGGGAGTATGAGCCTGGGCCCGGCGCCATCGTCGAAGACGTGCAGATCCGCGACAGACCCGCCAAGGCCCATGTTGTACCCGCTCCACCGCTCGCCATCCCAGCGGGCCATGCCCGGGATGTACTTGCCCTCGACCTCCCCGAACAGGCCCGCAATGTACACGACCTGCTCGCCATTCTCGAAGACGGCAAGCGCGTCGAGAATCTGCGGGCCCCCATCGACGCCCTCGGTCATGAGCGGGCGCCACTGGGCGCCATCCCACAGCACCAGCGGGCCGCCGAAGCCCGGAGCGCTGCGCTGCCAGTTGCCGCCGACCATCAGCAGATCACGCCCGCCCTCGCGCCAGGTCGAGAGGGTCCTGGCGTAGTAGTATGCGCCGAGGGACGTTGGCGCCGGCAGGCCGCCGCCGACATCGCTGAACCGCTCGCCATCCCAGCGCACCAGCCCCGGGGAGCGCACGCCGCCGGCCTCCTGGAATGAGCCGCCGATGTAGAGCGCCTCGCCCGAGCCGTCATCGTGCACGAACATGGCCGTGACCGTCACCGGCTCGCCATCGTCGCGCTTCAGTTCGCCGAGGGCGCTGAACTCCGCGCCATCCCAGCGCACCAGCCCCGTGACGGGCATCTCGCCGGCGTGGTCGAATGCGCCGCCGACGAATAGGGCCGGCGCCTTCGGCCCCCGCCCGTCCTCATCGAACACCGCCATGACCCGTCCGACCTGCTCGCCGCCGGCCTCGCGCCAGAGACCGCCGCCGACGGCGCCCCAGGTCTCTGTCGCTTCGTCCCATCGCGCCAGCCCGTGCGGCCCCTCGTCGTAGCGTGATCCGTGGTGCGTGCCGAAGTTGCCCGTGATATAGAGGGAGCGGCCGGCGCCGTCTTCGAAATCGGTGAGATCCCAGACTTCGAACCCGTAGCGGGGCAACTGCTCGGGCAGGGCTTCCCACTGGTCGCCGTCGTATCGCCAGACGCGGCCGGTGAAGGCAACTCCAGCGGCATACAGCTTCGGCGGCTCGCCCCCGGCGCCATCCAGATCCAGCACCCGCATGGCGCGGGCGAAACCGTGGCTCAGCCCATCGACGCCAATGCCCACCGGCGCCACGCTTCGGTCCCCGAGCCGGAGAAAAGGCGCGGACACCTCCGGGTCGTGCGGGCCGAGCCCTCCCGGAATCCGCAGCGAATGGCTCGCATACACCGCGTCGCCGCGCCCGTCGTCGAAGACCGCCAGCGCGTGGCTGTCCCCCTGCACGCGGAGGTAGTGCAGCGCCTCCTCGTCCACGAACCCCGGCTCGCACGGCTGCGCCCACGCGCTGCCAGCAAGCATCACGCCGAGAAGCGCAGGCGCCACCTTCCCGCCCGCCACGGCCGCAGCAGCGCGACGAATCACCCCTCCCGCCTGCCGCTCCAAACGAACAAAACACGAGGCGACTTCCCCGCCAGCGGCGCTTCTGCAAGCCATTTGATATTCTCCTTGCGGTGTTTCTGATCCACACGTGCACCCCTGCACGCGCGCCCCAGCCTACCGCGCCGCCGCGCCTGACGCAACCCCCCAATCTGGGATTTTCCCGGACAATGCCGCTCACGCCCCCACAACGCCCATTGCAGGGCCGCCGAACGCCTCTACGGCAGCCCCAAAGGGCACTCAGGTGTCCAGCGATAAGAATGCCCACGGCGCTCCTCGCCCCGGAGGGGCCGCGCCCGTAGCCACGGGCCAGCCGCAGAGGGGGCGCAGCCCGTGGAAAGGCGCGTGTTCGAAGACCGCCCCAGCGGGGCATGCGCGGCTCGGGAGGCGCGCCTGCCCCTTCGGGGCGATGAGGATCGGGATGCGCGCCACCACGGGCAGCGCTCGCTGCGCGAGCTTGCCCGTGGCTACGCCCGCAAGGCCCGCCGGGCCGCCGGAACGCGGAGGCGCCGCGCGTTGTGCTTGCAGACGGCCGAGAGGAAACGCCAGTGCGCCAGTGCGGGCGTGCCGCCGCGCGCCGGTTCGCGGCGTTGTTCGGTGGTGGCGTCTCGGGGCGTCGATGTCGCAGAGCCGACATCGGTGGCACGATCGCCGGGTGGCGGGGACCCGTCCACGCAAGCACCGACCTCAGAGCAGGTCAGTGGCACGGCGCGTGCGCGCGCAGCGGCGGCGCTCCAGTTCATCATTTCGCTGAGCATTCATCATTCCCTACGGCCGCAGGGCGCCGCGGACGCGGCCGAAGACGGTTTTGACCGTCAGGGCCTCACGCGCGCCGGTCTGCGGCACGCGCTCGGTCGAGGGGAGGGCGCCGATGGCCTCGCGCGCGGTGGCGAAGCCGCCGGCGGGCTCGAGGCCCTCTTCGAAGAGCATGTCCCAGCGGCGCGACAGCTTCGGCACGAGGCGCGAGGCGGGCATCATCAGTTCATCGGGCTCGTGCCCGGTCAGCAGGCGGTAGCCGAGGGCCACCAGCGCGCGCACTTCATCGCGGGCCAGTTCCAGATTCACGCCGCGGAGGCCCTCGAGCCGGCGGGCGACGCCGACGAGTTCGACCACAACGCGCCCGGAGCGGTCAACGAGCATCCGGCGCGGCTCGACATCGCCCCAGCCGGCGCCGCGGCTGTGCACATGGTCCATGGCTTCCAGGAGCTGGCGGAGGAGGCGGTCGGTCTCGACCTGCTCCATCTGCCCGCCCTTCTCGGCGACGAGGTCCTCCAGCGTGACGAGGCCCTTCTGGTTGCCGGGGTAGGGGCAGACCAGCCAGGGGCGGTTGCCGACGAAGGAGAAGTGCTCCACCGCGAGCACGTGGGGGTGATTCATCTGCAGGAGCGGCTCGATGGCGGCGACCACCCGGCGGCGCTCGGAGCGCTCGAAGCACGGGGAGAGCTCGTAGACGAGGTGGCTCGTCTGCTCGATCTCGTGGACCGCCAGGAATCGCTGCGCCAGCTCGCAGGTCGCAAGTTCACGCGTAAGCCGATAGGGCCCGAAGCTCGTCGGCTGCATCGTCTCTTCCATTGCCCGCTTTCCAGGTCCGCGGCCAGCGCCCCGACGCGCCCCGCGCCCGTCCCGCCCGCCCTTGGAACGGGCGAGCCTCTCCGGCGACGATCCCAACTCATCGGGCATCCGCCGCGGCAAGCTGGATATTAGCACCTGCGAACCGCGGGGCAAGCGGGGGCAAATCGGGTCGTAAGTCCATGC
>CAYMJK010000201.1:0-5276 GCA_964390535.1 uncultured Phycisphaeraceae bacterium
CCCACCCCGTGCCACCCAGGTCGGCTCTGCGACATCGCCGCCCCCCCTCCCCACTGCCCCCACCTCCCCAACAGCCTCCCCCCCCCCCCTCCAACACGCCTCCGCGTTCCCGATCGCGCACCCCACCACCACCCGCCGCCCCACCAGCCACGCCGGCCGCTCCACCCGCTCTCCCCCATCCGCCTCGATCACGCGCAGCCTGCGCCACTCGTGCCGCGTCACCGCAACCGGCCCCTTCCCGCACACCTCCGCAACCTGCGCCCCGATCCGCGCTACCGCCTCCTCCCCCGCCGCCTCCGCGTGCGTCAGCACCACCGCGTCCGCGCGCCGAAGCGCGCTCGCCGGCTCGCGCAGCCACCCCGCCGGCAGCGCCCGGTCCGCGAACGGATCGCGCGTGACGTCCACCAGCACGACATCCAGCTCCCGCGCAATCCGCCGATGCTGAAACCCATCATCCAGCACGATGCAGTCCGTGCGCGCCGGCGCCCCGGAGGCGTGCGGCGCCCGTCCATCCTGCGGCCCCGCCCCGAGTTCGCTTGCAAACAGCGCCCTCAGCCCCGCCCCCCGATCCGCCCCCCCAACCACCGGCCCCTCCCCCAACCGCTCCCGATACAGCGCCGCCTCATCCGACTCCCCGTTGCTCTGCGCCGACCGGTATCCCCGCATCGCGATGCACGGCCGCAGCCCCTCCTCCAGCAGCCATCCCACGATGGTCATCACCATCGGCGTCTTCCCCACGCCGCCCACGCTGATGTTCCCCACGCTGATCACCGGCTGCCCCAGGCGCACGACACCCTCGCCCCGGTCGAAGCGCCGGTTCCGCCTCCCAAGCTCAGCCAGATACAGAGGCGCCGCCAATCGCGCCAGCGGCCGCAGCAGCGCCGGCGCGGGCGATGCAGGCGTGGCAGGTCCGAGCGAGCTACCTGTCCTTGTCCCGCTCAGAACTCCGCCCCTTGCGGCCACGCGCCCCTCGCCCCGACCGCCGCCCGCCGCGCCCGGTCGCGATCCGATCCGCCGCAAGCGCGATCGCCAGCGCCAGCTTCTGCTGCTCCGGGCTCGGCGCCGACCCCATCGACCGGCGCAGCGATGCCCGAACCTCCCGCCGCTGCCGATGATAGATCCGCGCGTTGTTCGCCATGTCCAGCAGAGCCAGAATCAGGATCAGCCCCAGCAGCCCCATCACCGCGCTCCACGCCAACGTGAACGCCTTCGCCTCCGACGGCGTCACGATGCCGAACGCGTACGCCGCCAGCGGCGTCGTCATCAAAATCACCACCCCGCTCACCGTCCGGATGCGCCGCCGGCTCTCGGGCATCTCCGCCCGGCGCAGCGCGATCAGGTGCCCCGCCACCACCACCAGCGTGATCATCCCCAGCGTCAGGGCGAGCCACGACGGCGCAATCGGAACGCCCATCGCCGCGGCCAGGCCAGTCTGGAGGATCCCGAAGCTCACGAACCCGTTCTCCTGAAGCGAGCCAGCAGCGGCCCGAGCCGCTCGACCGGCAGCCCCATCACCGTCCCCGGATCGCCGGAAACCTCGATGGGCCACCCCGCCTCGAGCCGCTCCGAAAGGTTGTACCCACCGGCCTTCCCACGCCAGCCGCCGGTTGAGACATATTCGCCGATCGCCCCCGGGCCGATCCGCCCGACCCGCACAACCGCGACATCCGTCAGGAGCATGCGGTTATCGGGCGACACGAGCGCCACCCCCGTCAGCACCTCGTGCTCGCGCCCCTCGAACGACCGGATCATCGCCGCGGCATGCTCGGCGTCCCGCGGCTGCCCGAGCAGGGCGCCATCCAGGGCGCAGACCGTGTCCGCCCCGAGCACCGTCGCACCGCCAACCGGCCCCTCCCCCCCGAATGACCCTTCGAACGGCCGCGCCAGGGCCGCCGCCTTCAGATACGCCAGCGCCGCAACCCAGTGCCGCGCGGATGTCGCCGGCCCCGGGCGCAGCGCCCCGTCATCGACGCCCGAATCCATCACCTCGAACTCCAAGCCCATCTGCTCCAGCAGCAGCTTCCGGCGCGGACTGCGGCTGGCCAGAACAAGCCGACCCGGCCCCGCTGCCGCCCCGCCAGCAGCCCCAGGCGAAGCGGCCGCGGCAACCGGCGCAGCCGCCGCGCCCGCCGTCGCGCGTGATGTCTGATGCCGGTCCATTCCCGCCGAAGTATAGCTGCGTTAGTGCCCGCTTACTCGGTTCGCGCGCCACAGTCGGCGCCTCGTAGGATCCCCGATGCGGGCGCACCTCGTGCAGATGGACATCGCCTGGGAAGATCCTGATGCAAACTTCGCGCAGGTCGAGGCGCTGCTCTCGCGCGCCGACCTGCAGCCCGGCGACCTCGTCATCCTGCCGGAGATGTTCGACACCGGCTTCTCCCTGAACACCGAGGTCACCGCCGACCGCGCCGGCCGCACGCTGGGGTTCCTCAAGCGGCTGGCCGAGGCGCGGGAGATCACCGTGCAGGGCGGGCGCACGGTCGCGGGGGGGAAGTCGGCTTTCCAAGCCGACGCTTCCGCATCACCACGCCCAGAGTCGCCGCGGAGCGGCGACCTACCCAAGGCGACCAACCGCGCCCCGATCTTCGGCCCGCGCGGCGAACTCCTGTGCGAATACGCCAAGATCCACCCCTTCAGCTTCGGCCGCGAGCCGGAGCGCTTCGAGGGCGGCCCCGAGGTCATGAATTATGAATGGGGCGGCCTGCGCATCTGCCCCGCCATCTGCTATGACCTCCGCTTCCCCGAACTCTTCCGCATCGGCCTGCTGCAGGGCGCCGAGGCCTTCGCGCTCGGCGCCAACTGGCCCCAGGCCCGCCAGCCCCACTGGCGCGCCCTCGCCATCGCCCGCGCCATCGAGAACCAGGCCTTCGTCCTCGCCGTCAACCGCACCGGCGCCGACCCCCACCTCCAATACGCCGGCGGCTCGATCGCCGTCGGCCCCAAAGGCGAAATCCTCGGCGAACTCGCCACCGAGCAAGCCGTCCTCACCGTGGAAGTGGACCCGCAGGCCGTCCACGCCTGGCGCCGCGAATTCCCCGCCTGGCGGGATCTGAGACTGACGGAACTGGGGACCAAGGCGCCGGCGCCAACGCCCGCCGGGCCCTGACGGCCTGCCCCGCGCTCCGACGCCCGGAGCGCGGGACTGCGGAACCTGTCCGAGGCGGCGCCGGACTCGCCATCGCGTTTTCCGGTATGCTGCCCCCATGACCGACGGGCGCATCACCACCATTCTGCGCTCCATCGAGGCCGGCGAGGCCCGGGCCAGCGAGCAGTTGCTCCCGCTCGTCTACGACGAGCTGCGGGCCATCGCGGCGCGCCGGATGCGTCAGGAGAGCCCGGGGAACACCCTGCAGGCCACCGCCCTCGTCCACGAGGCCTGGCTGCGGCTGCTGGACAGCGAGGGCTCCGGCGGCTGGGACTCCCGAGCCCACTTCTTCATGGCCGCGGCGGAGGCGATGCGCCGAATCCTGATCGACCGGGCCCGGGCTCGCGGCGCCCTCAAGCGCGGCGGGGGACGTCGGAGGCTGGCGCTCGACGTCGGCGCGCTCTCGCTCGACGACACGCCGCCGGAGATTCTCGATCTTGACGCGGCTTTGGAGCGGCTCCGCGCCGAGGACCCGGTGAAGGCCGATCTCGTCAAGCTCCGCTTCTTCGCCGGGCTCACGATGGACGAGGCCGCGAGCATCCTCGGCATCTCGCCGGCAACCGCCGACCGCTACTGGGCCTACGCCCGGGCCTGGCTGTACAGCGAGATGGGCGGCGCCGAGCGGACAGACGGCTGATGGCCGAGGTTGCGGGCGCTGCGCGCGGCAAGAAAACGCAAATCGCCTGAGGCTTCCCCGCCTCGTTTTCCGCATGACGGTCTGTCCGGGCGGACGGCCCGCCTGGCAGAGCCGTGGCCGGGCGACCGCCGCCCGGGGCCACATTCATTCGTGTTGAGAAGGAGACATCTCATGTATGGCAAGCGATTCGTGATTGGAGCGTTGGTGGCGAGCTGCGCGGCAGTGGGCGCGCTGGCCGGGTTCACCGCCGGTGGAGCCGAGGCGGGCCCGCAGCCGAGAGATCTGGTTGCGCTGCAGCAGCTTCAGGCCGACTTCCACGCCGCCGGGACGCTGGGCAGCCGCGAACTGCTGGAGGAGATCTTCGCCGAGGACGCGGTGGTCAAGGCGGCGGGGATGACGTTCGAGGGCCGCAAGGCGGTGGTTGACTTCTTCGCCTCCCACCCAAGGTTCGGTATGACGACCAACCTGGCGCCGAGCTACAAGAGCGAGTACAGCCTTCACGGCAACTTCGCGACCTACAAGTTCGAGTGCATCCTCGTAGACGCCGGCGGCGGCGATCCGCTCACAACCGCCCTCTCGACGATCCCGCCCGGGGGCCAGAACCCCGGCGTCGAGATCATCCAGCACAGCACCGCCCAGGGGACGATGGTCCGAGATCGGGGCCGCTGGGTCTTCCTGACCTTCAACGGGAGCGCCGGGCCGCAATGATTCGCGGGCTCGCCGGGCCATTCGACCGTGGCAGCCGTGCGGCGCCCCCCAGCGGGCGCCGCCGGCCCTGCCACCTGCCACCACGGCAGACCGAACATCTGGTATGCTGCTCGTCATCGCCTGAACACCCGCGGCTCTTGGCGCCGGCCGGCCGGAGGCATGCTGATGACCACATCACGCCCGGAGGAGATCTTCCACGTCGCACGCGGGATCTCCGACCCGCAGCAGCGCGCAGAGTACCTTGACCGAGCCTGCGCTGACGACGCGACCCTGCGTGGCAGGATCGAGGCCCTGTTGAGAGCCGATCTGGAGGCGAGCGGCTTCCTCCGCGAGCCCGGAGGCGCGGCGCCGGCGCGGGACCCGCGGCCAGCGGAGCAGCCAGATCACGAGATCGGCCCGTATACGCTGCTCGAGCCGATCGGCGAGGGCGGCTTCGGCAGCGTCTGGCTCGCCGAGCAGCGCGAGCCGGTGCAGCGCCGCGTCGCCCTGAAGATCATCAAGCTGGGGATGGACACCAGGCAGGTGATCGCCCGCTTCGAGGCCGAGCGCCAGGCGCTGGCGCTGATGGAGCACGACAACATCGCCAAGGTCCTGGACGGCGGCGCCAACGAGGCCGGCCGCGCCTACTTCGTGATGGAGCACGTCAAGGGCGTGCCGATCACCGACTACTGCGACCAGAACCGCCTGCCAGTGGACGAGCGCCTGCGGCTGTTCCAGCAGGTCTGCGCCGGCGTGCAGCACGCCCACCAGAAGGGCGTGATCCATCGCGACCTGAAGCCCGCCAAC
>CAYMJK010000202.1:0-2970 GCA_964390535.1 uncultured Phycisphaeraceae bacterium
CACCCCCGGCCACGGCGTCAGCCCGTGGATCCGCCGGCGCCCCGCCTCCGCCGACTGCGCAAAGTCAATCCACCCGTCCCGCTTCGACAGCTTCGGCGCCACCGTCACCTGCGAGGCATCCTGCTCCTGCCCATCCAGCCGCCCTGCGCCCTGCCGCTCCAGCACATCCAGCACCAGCGCCGGCCCATCCCCGCTCAGCAGATCGTGCAGGTCCCCCGCCGTCAGCTCCGGGTCGATCCGCCGCCGGCTCTGCCCCAGCACCATCCCGGCATCCATCCGCTCCGCCAGCGTGATCACCGAGTTCCCGGTCTCCACATCACCCGCCAGAATCGCCGCGTTGATCGGCGCCGCCCCCCGCCACCGCGGCAGCAGCGACGCGTGCAGATTCACCGCAAATCGCCCCTCCAGCAGCTCCCGCCCCAGCTTCTGCCCGAACGCGATCACCACCCACGCGTCCACCTCCAGCGCCCGGATCTGCGCCCTGACCCCCGCCTCGTTCACCGATTCCGGCTGCAGCGTCCGCTCCGCCGGGAGATGCTCCCGGGCCCACGCCCCGATCGGCGTCGGCGCCGGCGCGCGCCCACGCCCCGCCGGCCGGTCCGGCTGCGTCACCACCGCCGCCACATCATGAATCGCCGAAAGCGCCTCCAGCGTCGGCAGCCCGAAGGCTCCAGCCCCGAAGAAGACGATCCGCTGGCGCTGCGCTGTGCTCACGTTCCCGAGCGCCCCTCGCGCTCCAGGGCACGCAGCGCTGCCCGGTTCTTCAGCCGCCCCATCTGCACCATCCGGTCCACGATCAGCACCCCATCCAGATGGTCATGCTCGTGCAGCCAGCAGCGGGCCAGCAGCCCCGCCCCCGTCCGCCGGAACCGCTGCCCCTCGATGTCCGTCGCCGAGATCGTCACCACCGGCGGCCGCAGCACCTCCCCCCGGATCTCCGGCAGGCTCAGGCACCCCTCCTCCAGCGGCTCCGGCGCCCCCATCGCCTCCTCGATCACCGGGTTGATGAAGACCTCCAGCCGGTCGTTCGCCGTCGGCGGGTCCTCCTGCGGGCTCCGATCCTCGTTCGCCGGCACATGACAGACGAAAATCCGTAGCGGCAGCCCCACCTGCGGCGCCGCCAGCCCGATCCCCTCCGCCTCATACATCAGCTCCGCCATCCGCCCCACCACCTGCCGGACCTCCGGCGTGATCTCCGGTACCGGCCCCGCCGACTCGCGCAGGCAGGGCGCCGGATAGATCTCAATACGCAGCTTTGACGGATCCACGCCCATATGCCGATCGTATGGCCGCCCGTCGCGGTCCCCCGACCGGGCGGCGGGCGCTGCTGAAACGGGCCGAGGCGTCGGGGCGGGCGCAGCCATTGCGGGTCCGGATCCCGCCTGATCCCATCCGGGGCCGTACCATTGGGGCCCGGTCCCAGCGCCCGGGGGTCGGCGCCGCGGCGAGGCCGGGCGGATCGGCCGCCGGCGGCAGGCGCCAGGGCACAGAAGCGGTCAGCAAAGCGCGGAGGGTGGCGCCGGTGGCGTTGTTCGGCAAGAAGAAGGAAAAGAGCGAGGCCCCCGGCGCCGAGGCGGGCGACTCCGCCCCCGGATCCGCCGCAGGCCAGTCCTCCAACGGCGCTCCCGCCCCGGACCCCGCCAGCTACAACCCGGAGAACGCCGCCAGGTTCTTCGCCCACGCGCGGTCGATGCACGAATCGACCAACTACGAATACGCCATGACGCTCTGGCTGGATGGCATCCGCCAGGACCCGACGGGCATGGAGTCTCTCGAGTCCTTCTTCGCCTCCGCCGTCGCCCTCGTGAACTCCGGCAAGAAGCAGGTCTCCAAGGACACCATCAAGCAGTACAGCGGCGGCCGGACCACCATCGAACGCTACCAGGGCGCCCTCCTGCAATGGGGCGCAAAGCTCAGCGATGGCGCCAGCGCCGTCCGCGCCATGGAGGCCGCCGTCAAGCTCGACCTGCACGAGCAGGCCTACTGGATCGGCGAGAAGGCCATCGGCGCCGTCGTCAACGAAAAGAAGCCCAGCAAGACCCTCCTCATCCGCCTCACCAACCTCTTCCGCGAGATCGGCGCCTACGACCGCGCTGTCGAGGTCGGCCAGGTCGCCGTCCGCGTCGATCCCACCGACGCCAAACTCGCCACCGAGATCCGCAACATGTCCGCCCAGGCCGCCATGAGCCGCGGCGGCTACGAGAAGAGCGGCCAGGAGGGCGGCTTCCGCGCCAACCTCCGCGATGCCGCGAAGCAGGATGCCCTCGCCGCAGCCGATCGCATCGTCAAGACCGAGGAGACCATCAGCGCCCTCGTCCGCGCGGCCAAGGAGGACTTCGAGGCCCGCCCGCAGGATCCCGCCGCGATCCGCGTCTACGCCAAGCGCCTCCTCGAACGCGGCACGCTCGAGGATGAGAAGACCGCCTTCGCCATGCTCAAGAAGGCCTTCGAAGAGACCGGTCAGTTCCAGTTCCGCCAGCAGGCCGGCGAGATCATGCTCCGCAACGCCCGCCGCAACCTCTCGAAGTACAAGCAGGAGGCCGCGGAGAAGCCCGACAACGCCGAACTCCAGGGCAAGTATCAGGTTGCCCTCAAGGACTTCCGCGAGCTCGAGCTCAAGGAGTATCGCGCCCGCGTCGAGGCCTACCCCACCGATCTCGGCCTGAAGTTCGAACTCGGGCGCCGCTACTTCGACATGGACCAGCACGAGCAGTCCATCGCCCTCCTCCAGGAGGCGCAGGGCGATCCCAAGCACCGCGTGCAGGCGATGAACATGCTCGCCCAGGCCTTCCTCGCCATCGAGTGGATCGACGAGTCGATCGGCACGTTCCGCGACGCCCTCAGCACGCACAAGCTCCCCGAGGATGAACTCGGCATGGAGCTCCGCTACGGCCTCCTCCGCGCCCTGGAGGCCAAGGGCGCCCAGGAGGACGACCTCGCCGCCGCCGAGGAGGCCTACAAGCTCGCCAG
>CAYMJK010000203.1:0-2981 GCA_964390535.1 uncultured Phycisphaeraceae bacterium
GGCCGCCTTCCGGTATGCTGGCGCACGGGAACCGAAGGCTGGCGGAGAACGATCCATGCGTGTGCGATTGATGGCGGCGGTCGCGGGAGCGATGCTCGCAGGGGCCTGCGCCGAGCGCGAGGCGGCGTCGACCGCAGGGAATGGAGGCGCTGCGACCGGACAGGCGCCGGAGGCGCAGATGACAGCGCCACTTGGCTCCCGTGAGAATCCGGTCCGCTGCGACATGCCGGATGGGGAACACTCGTATCTCGAGCGCCTGCGCTGCCCGGACGGCTCTCAACCGCGGTTCGAGCGGATCGGCAGCTTCGGGATCGGGCCGCACGGCAACATCCTCGACGGCTACATGGTCCACTGCGGCGAGGACGAGACGACGGTCTTCATGGACATGTATCATCCGGGCTACATCGAGAATGAGCCCGTCGAGGGCTTCGAGATCGTGGAGCCCGGCGGCGGGTGAACCGGGATCCTGCCGGATGCCGGCGCGGCGCTGAGCTACGGTTCGGGCCGCATGAGCGATCAGCCTGACATCCATCGCCTGGAGGCCCAGCGCCGCGAGAACCGCGAGGCCGCCCGCAGCGCCGGCGCCAGCCCCTACGGCGCGCGCACAGACGGCCTCGTCACCCTCGCCGCCGCCGCAGGCCGCTACGACGAGCCGGCGGATGCAGAGCACAAGCAGCGCGGCAAAGAGCCCGGCTTCGCCGACCGCCGCCCCGTCGTCCGCGTCGCCGGCCGCGTGATGCTGCACCGCGACAACGGCAAGCTCATCTGGCTCAACCTGCGCGACGACACCGGCGACCTGCAGGTCGCCATCAGCCAGCGCGACTGCAACGACGCCGGCTTCGCGCTCGCCAAGCTCAGCGACCTCGGCGACATCGTCGTGGCCGAGGGCCCGCTCGTGAAGACGCGCACCGGCGAGGTCACCGTGTGGGCGTCCACCCTCGCCGCCGCCGCCAAGAGCCTGCTCCCCCCGCCCGAGAAGTGGGCCGGCCTGCAGGATGTCGAGCTGCGCTACCGCCAGCGCTACGTGGACATGTGGGCCAACCCGCGCGCCATGGCCGCCCTGAAGCTGCGCAGCGCCATCGTCAGCCGCATCCGCGCCTTCATGCACGACCGCGGCTTCCTCGAGGTCGAGACGCCGATGCTGCAGTCGCTGGCGGGCGGCGCTGCAGCCCGCCCGTTCGTCACCCACATGAACGCCCTCGACATCGACCTCTTCCTGCGGGTGGCGCCCGAGCTCTATCTCAAGCGGCTGCTCGTCGGCGGCATGCCGCGCGTTTTCGAGATCAATCGCAACTTCCGCAACGAGGGCGTGGACAAGCAGCACAACCCCGAGTTCACCTCCATGGAGGTATACGAGGCCTTCGGCGACTCGGGCACGATGATGGAGCTCACCGAATCGCTGATCCGCGAGCTGGCCCGCTTCGCGACCCGCCAGCCGGAGTACCGCATCGCGGCCCCGGAGGCGGCGGCCGATCTGAGCGACCTGCGCCTGCCGTTCGGCGACCTGCGCATCGACTACGGCTCCCCCTTCCACGTCGTCACCTACGCCTCCCTCTTCGAGAGCGCCCTCGGATTCCCGATGACCGACGGCGCCCGCGCCCGGGCCGAGGCGAAGGCCCGCAACCTGAAGCACGAAGGCATGGATGACATCTTCATCGTCAACGAGCTCTTCGAGGCGGTCGCCGAGCGCGCCATCGATCCGCAGCGGCCGACGTTCGTCACCGACTATCCCGCCGCGCTCAGCCCGCTCACGCGCCCGCGCCCCGAGGATCCGGCGGTCGCCGACCGCTGGGATCTGTTCATCGCGCACATGGAGATCGGCCCGGCCTACACCGAGTTGAACGATCCCGACATCCAGGAAGCCAAGTTCCGCGAGCAGCTCGCCGGCGCCGACGACGAGGAGCAGACGTTCCGCACGCTGGATGAAGACTTCCTGCGCGCCCTCAAGGTCGGCATGCCCCCCGCCGGCGGGCTCGGCCTCGGCATCGACCGCATCGCCATGCTCCTCACCGACAGCCCCACCATCCGCGATGTCATCGCCTTCCCGCTTCTGCGACCGGAGGTTTAGAGCTGAACGACGGAAGAATTGAACCACAGAGACACAGAGGGCACAGAGAGGGAGTTGTGTTGAGGCGCGGCCGCCGATCGACAAGTCTCCGGATTGAATCGAACCGCGACGCACGCAAGCAGACACGCGCCTATGACCACGAACCCTTCTTCCGGATTTGAGCTTTGAGCTCTGTGCTCGTACTCTGTGCCCTCTGTGCCTCTGTGGTGAAAGTCTTGACCTCTCTGGTGTGAAGGATTGAAACTGCATGATCGGTCCTGACTGGGCGGACAACCGGGAGAGCGCTGCGCCGCGGGCCCGCGACGCCCGCCTGCGCCGCGTCGCCGTCGTCACCGGCTCGCACGCCGACTTCGGGCTGCTGACACCCGTGATGCGCGCCATCTACGCCCGCGCCGAACTCGAGCTGCTCGTCATCGCCGCCGGCGCCCATCTCATCCCCCCCGCGCCCACCTTCCGCGAGGTCAAGGCCGCATTCGCCGTCGCCGACAGCGTGCCGATGCAGGTCGCCGGCCGCCACACGCGCTACGACGATGTCGAGGCCGTCGGCAAGGGCGTCGGCCGCTTTGCCCGCAGCTTCCAGCGCCTCGAGCCCGACTGGGTCGTCGTGCTCGGCGACCGCATCGAGGCGTTCGCCGCGGCAAGCGCTGCCGCCATCGGCGGGTGGGCCCTCGCCCACATTCACGGCGGCGACCGCGCCCCCGGCGTGGCCGACGAGGCCATGCGCCACGCCATCACCAAGCTGGCCCGCCTGCACCTGGCCGCAACCGACGAATCCGCCCAGCGCATCATCCGCATGGGCGAGCCGCCGGAGTACGTCCACACCGTCGGCTCCCCCGCGATCGACGCCCTCGAGGACATCCCCCCGCTCGGCGACGAGGCCTTCGAGCGCCTCGGCCGCCCCGAGCACATCTTC
>CAYMJK010000204.1:0-3588 GCA_964390535.1 uncultured Phycisphaeraceae bacterium
GAGGTAATCGACGCATCGGGCGATGGCGCCCGCCTCCTCTCTGGCGTCAGCGGGAAGCGGGCGGGCCTTGAGGGAGTCGAGGTGGGCCTGCATCGGCATGATCAGGTTGCCGAGGTCGTGGGCGAGGCCCGCGGCCATGGCGCCGACCGCGGCCATGCGCTCCGAGACGCGCACGCGCTGGTGCGAGGCTTCCAGCGCCTCGGTTCGCTCGCGGACCATCTCCTCGAGATGGTCGCGCTGGCGGGCCAGATCCTCCTCGGCCCGGCGGCGCACCGCCATTTCATCGCGCAGTTGCTCGGCGGCCGAGGCTGCCTCTGCCGCGGCCTGGTCGGCGCGTGTCCGGGCGCGCCTCAGCCCCTCGACCAGGGCAAGCATGAGCGCGGCGACGATCGTGAAGAGCAGAAGTTCGGTCTCCTCGACCGGATCCCCCCAGGGGAGCGTTCCCTTGGGCTGCTGCACGAAGATGCTGCCGAACACCGCGCTCGCGATGGCCGTGATCACGCCGGACGCCAGCCCCCAGCGCAGCGCGCTGATCAGCACGGCGACGTAGAAGAAGCTGAAGATCGATCGAAAGTCGAGCCGCCATTCCGCGACGATGTGCAGCGCCGTGGCGCCGACCGCCAGAGCCAGCGCGCCCAGCAGCGCCCCGGCCCGGCGGAGGCCGGCGCTGTTTCCTGGCGCCGAGGGAGGAGTGGTCGCATACAAGGGCGTTCTCGCGAGGCCGCCGTGGCGGCGGGCGGATGACCATTCCCGACGAAGCCCCGGCGTTCCCGACGCCATCGTACCCGAACGGGGCCGGACAGTTCCTTGCGGCGCCGGTGGGGGGGAGGGCGCCCGGGGGGCGCCCGGAGCGTTTCGTGCTTCGGGGCCTCCCGGTTCGCATTGCCCGCCTTTGCAACACCTGGAGAGGTTTTCGGAATACTCAGTCGCGCCAGGCGCCGGCGGGCAACAATGGCGGCGGTGGCCGGGAAGCCGGCGCGGCGGCTGGCGGCGCCCGGGGGACTCGCGATGAAGGAACTGCTGCTTGACAACAACGCCGGCTGGTTCACGATCCCTGCGATCGCCGGGACGGTCATCTTCCTGATCCGCATCGGGCTGATGATGCTCGGGGGCGTCGGCGACGTCGGTGAGTTCGATACGGACATCCCCGATGGCGCCGACGGGCTGGAGGCGGGGCTCGACGCCGGTGGGGGTGGCGGTGGGGGCGCCGGCGGGGGACTCGACTACGGCGACACCGACTACGCCTTCCAGATTCTGTCGGTGCAGGCCGCGGCGGCGTTTGCGGCAGGGTTCGGGTGGGGCGGGATCGCGGCGCTGAAGAGCTTCGGGCTGGACTTCGGGCCGTCGCTGCTCATCGGCGCCGCGACGGGCGTGGGGGTCGTCTGGCTGTTCGGGCTGGGAATGAAGTCGATGTTCCGGCTGCAGAGCAGCGGGACCACAAACATCCGGATGACGGTGGGGCGCGAGGGCGAGGTCTATCTCGGCGTGCCGGCAAAGGGCGCCGGCCGCGGGCGGGTGCGGGTGATCGTGGACGATCGCGACCGCATCTACAACGCGGTGACCGAGGGGGAGGAGATCCCGCGCAGGAGCCGGGTCCGGGTGATCAAGGTGAACGATGACAACACGCTGCTGGTGACTCTCGTCTGACGGGGGCGCTGCGCCGGGCGGGGAGGAATGCAATGCAGAGTCTGCAACTGGCTTCGGTGGGGGTGATGGGGGCGGCGAGCGCGGCGGGCGAAGCCGGCGAGGGCAACCCGCAGATCTGGGCTCTCGGGCTGATCGCGTTTCTCGTGCTCATGGGGGTGTTCTTCGCCCTGTACATGATCACGCGGTATCGGCGATGCCCCTCGAACCGGATCCTGGTGATCCAGGGCAAGGTGGGGACGAACCGCGCGAGCAAGTGTCTGCACGGCGGCGGCGCCTTCATCTGGCCGCTGATTCAGGACTATTCGTATCTCAGCCTGGAGCCGATGGTCATCGAGATCCCGCTGGAGGGGGCGCTCTCGCTGAACAACATCCGCGTGAACGTGCCATCGACGTTCACCGTCGGCATCTCGACGGATGCGGTGCTGATGAACAACGCGGCGGAGCGCCTGCTGGGGCTGCACCCGCAGCAGATCCGCGAGCAGGCGCAGGACATCATTCTGGGCCAGCTCCGCCTGGTGATCGCAACCCTGTCGATCGAGGAGATCAACAAGGATCGCGAGAAGTTCATGGCCCTGATCAACGAGAACGTTGGGCAGGAGATCAACAAGATCGGCCTGGAGCTGATCAACGTCAACATTCGCGACATCACCGACGAGAGCGGGTACATCCGGGCCATCGGCCAGCGGGCCGCGGCGGAGGCGGTGGAGCAGGCGAAGGTCGATGTCGCCCAGCAGGTGCGCACCGGCGCCACCGGAGAGGCGATCGCCAACCGCGAGAGGGTCGTGAACGTGGCCCGGGAGGCGGCCAGCGCCGCCGAAGGTGAGAAGCTCGCCGAGCAGAAGCAGCGCGTGGCGATCGCGGCGCTGGAGGCGACGGCGATCCAGGGCGAGGTCGAGTCTCGCCGCAACCAGGAGATCGCGACCGCCCAGCGGGACGCCGAAACGATCGCGGCCCGCAAGCAGGCCGAGCAGGAGCAGCGCATCCGCGTCGCCGAGGCCGAGGCAAGGGCGGTCGAGGGCGAGAACACATCTGCCGCGGAGGTGGCCACGAGCACAGCGCAGCTCGCCGAGATCCGGGCCGAGGCGCGGCGCCGGTCGGATGTGGCGGCGGCGAAGAGCGAGGAGGCGATCATGATCGCCGAGCGCGAGCAGGAGCTCGCGCGACTCTCCAAGGAGCAACTGGCGCCGCAGGAGATCGAGAAGAAGCGCATCGAGATCGCCGCGGAGGCCGCGGCAGAGAAGGCCCGGCGCGAGGCCCGCGGCGAGGCGGATGCGATCCTCGCCCGCTATCTCGCCGAGGCCGAGGGCACACAGAAGGTGCTGGAGGCCAAGGCGGAGGGGTATCGCAAGCTGGTGGAGGCGTGCGCCAGCAACCCGCAGGTGGCGCCGACGCTCCTGCTCATCGAGCAGTTGCCGCTGTTGGTGGCCGAGCAGGTGAAGGCGATTCAGAACCTGAAGATCGACAAGATCACGGTCTGGGACTCCGGCCGTGGGGGCGGCGGGGGCAACGGGTTCGAGCACAACGGCAACCCGGTGCGCAGCGCCACCGCGGATTTCCTCAGCGGCCTGATCGGCTCTCTCCCGGCGGTACACGAACTGGCCGAGCAGGCGGGCGTGGATCTGCCCAGCGCGCTCGGGCGGCTGAAG
Source organism: uncultured Phycisphaeraceae bacterium (assembly GCA_964390535.1). Taxonomy (GTDB): domain Bacteria; phylum Planctomycetota; class Phycisphaerae; order Phycisphaerales; family UBA1924; genus CAYMJK01. The sequence continues at coordinate 3,294 of CAYMJK010000204.1, forward strand.
CAGGAGCCGATGGAGCCGCCGATCGTTGAGCCGCCGACCGACGGCGTCGGGCGCCGGCGGGCGGACGGCAAGGCGTAGGAGCTCACGGCGCAGGGAGAGGGAAGGGCCGATTCCCCACGCGGAGCGTGGGGTATTCCCGGAATCGCGGCTCCGGCGCCCCCGCTGGCGGCCAGGTGGGCTTTCCCGCGGGGGGCGGGCGGGCAATCATCTGGCATGTTCGAACGACTCTCCGAGGGCTTCAACAGCGCCCTTCGCAAACTCTCCGGCCGGGGCACGATCACCGAGGGCAACGTCC
>CAYMJK010000205.1:0-4855 GCA_964390535.1 uncultured Phycisphaeraceae bacterium
GTAGCTGATCCGCAGGTGGGTGTCGCGGTCGCTGAAGACCGAGCCGGGGATCACCAGCACCCCGCGCTCGATGCACTTCTCGACGAACTGCGTCGCCGTCAGCCCCAGTCGCTCGGGGACCGTCGGGAAGCAGTAGAAGGCGCCGCCGGGCGTCGTGACCTCCGTCACCGGCGCCAGCGCCTCCAGCACCGTGTCGCGCTTGCGCCGGTAAACCTCGACCTGCGCCGTCATGTCGGTCTCGATCGCCGCGATCGCCCCCCACTGCGCCATCGAGGGCGCGCACACATATGTGTACTGCTGAAACTTCGCGATCTGCTCGATCAGCGCCCGCGGCCCGGCGCAGTATCCCATCCGCCAGCCGGTGATCCCGTAGGTCTTCCCGAACCCGCGCACCAGCAGCACATCCTCGCTGGCATCCGGCAGCCGGGCGGGGCTCGGGCAGCGCGCCCCATGGCCGGGTGCGCCCGGCGCCGGATTGACCATGCGGTCGCTCTGCGCCTCGGCGTAGGTGAACTCGTCGTAGATCTCGTCGCTGATGAGCAGCACGCCCCGGCGCCGGCACAGGTCCAGCAGCTCAGCGCAGTCCTGCTTCGTCGCCACGGCGCCCGCCGGGTTCGACGGCGAATTGAGCAGCACCAGCTTCGTCCGCTCCGTGATCAGCGGCTCGACGCGCGCCGCCGTCATCCGGAAATCCGGATACGTGTCGCACCGCACCGCCCGCCCCCCGAACATCGTCGCCAGGTGCGGATACATGACGAAGTACGGGTCCGGAATCACCACCTCGTCGCCCGGGCCCACCAGCGCCATGAACGCCAGCGTGAGCGCCCCGGACGTCCCGCTCGTCACCAGCAGCCCCGGGCCATCCTCGCGCCCGCACTCCCAGCCGACGTCCGCCGCCAGCCATTCGCTGAGCTTCTCGCGCAGCGGCGCAACACCCTGCGTGACGGTGTACCCGTTCTGATCGCGCTCGATCGCCTCGATCGCCGCCCGCTTGATCGCCTGCGGCACGGGGAAGTCGGGCTGGCCGATCGAGAGGTTGATCGGGTCGGTCAGCTTTGCCGCGAGGTTGAAGATGCGCCGGATGCCCGAGGCGTCCACCTGGCGAGCCCGGTCGGTGAGCAGGCGGTCGATGTCCATGGGCCAGTGTACGGCGATGCGGGCGCAAAGAAGCGCTCACGCAAAGGCGCGAAGGCGCAGAGACGCGAAGAAGAGCCGATTGGGTGGGTCAAAGGAAACGCAGGTTGGGCAGACAACCTATCCCAGAACCTCGATGACCACCACAGAGGATCCCGCCCTCTTTGCGCCTCTGCGCCTTCGCGCCTCTGCGTGAGTCCGGGATCGCGCCTCGAACCGCCTTACTGAGCGACGCGGGTCTTGGGCAGCCCGAGGGCGCCGTCGGTCTTTGGGTCGAGCTTCTTCTCGGCGGCCATCTTCTGCACGCGCTCGGCGCGGGTCATCACGCTGCGCTTCTGCATCAGGGCGCCGGCAGTCTTCAGTGATCGGTCGAGGCTCATGGCTGGCTCCGGCGTTCTGTGAGGTCGTAGGGTCGGTCGTCGCGGCGTTCAGGGGACAGGCGGCTCAGGGCGTGTACTTCTCCCAGTAGGCCGTCGACGCGTCGATCGGCCCGCCGGCGTCCGCCCCCAGCTTGCCGCAGAGGCTCTCGGTCCGGCTCTTGTGATCCGCCCGCGCCTGCCACTGCTCCTTGAACTCCTCCGAGGGGATGCCCAGCAGCGAATACAGGCGCCATCCATTCTTGGACCGCCCCCCCGAGGGATCAACCGCGATCGCCGGGGCGCCGCGCTCCGTCAGGGCCATCGCCGCCTTGATCGCCCGCTCCCCATCGAGTTGGCCGGCGATCAGCAAGTAGTTGTGGCCGGCGACCCGAGTGTCCTGGGTGACCGGGCTCCCGGCGGTCCGCCGCTGCGGGGCCGGCGCCGGCGCCGATCGCTCGGGCGGCCTCTGAACTACCGGGACGCTGCTTCCCGACCCTCCCGCCGACTCCTGCTGGCCTGCCAGCAGCGGATCCACCACCGCCCCGCCGGGCTCCAGATACGGGCTGAGCTGGTCGTCGCGGCTGCGCTCGCCGCGGCTGTACCCGATCGACCAGACGACCAGCAGAGCCGCCAGCGTCAGCGGGACCACCACATACAGCACGCTGACGGGGATGGAAAACGTCTTCTTCGGGTCGATCCGCGGGCCGGAGGGCAGCGGTGACGGGTCGTCATCCTCCGCCTCGGGCTCTGGCCGGGGCCGGGGCGCCCGCTGCGGCTTCGGCTCGGGCGCCGGGGCGGCCTCTGGGCGCCACGGGATGGTCTGTGCCGCGGCAGGCTCGGGGGTTTCATCCGCCTCCGGGGCCGGGATGGCCGCGGGCGCCGGGGCCGGCGGCGCGGCCGGCGGAGGGGCCCCGTTGGAGCGGGGCGGAGCGCCCGCGCCATTGGAGCGGCCCGAGGGCGCGTGCGGCGTCTGGGGCGCAGCGGCCTTGTCGTGGCGGATCAGATCGAAGAGGGGCGGGGCGCCCTTACCAGCCATAGCGGTCATTCTATCGGCCATGTGGCCTTCTCGGGATTGCAAGAGCGGCGGGCGAATCCCGGCCGCGGCAACCGGCCGATCCGTATACTGTCGATTCCATGGCCATCCGCGACGAGGACATCGTGCAGATCCGCCCGAAGCGCATGAGCGCCGCCGAGGCGATCTACGTGCCCGAGGTGGTCCGCGGCTTCGGGACCACGCTGCGCCACTTCTTTACCTCCTTCGGCCAGGGGCGGACCAGCCGCGCCCTCCAGTATCCCGAAGAGCGCCGCGAGGACATGCCCATCGAGAAGGGCGGCGCCAACATCGGCAACTTCCGCGCTGTCCACCGCCTCAACCGCGACGAGCAGGGCCGCGTCCGCTGCGTCGCCTGCATGATGTGCCCCACCATCTGCCCGGCCAACTGCATCCACATCGTCGCCGAAGAGGCGCCGTGGGACGACCGCGAGAAGTATCCCAAGAAGTTCGAGATCGACGAACTCCGCTGCATCTTCTGCGGCATGTGCGAAGAGGCCTGCCCGGTGGACGCCATCGAACTGACCCACGTCTACGACATCATCGGCTACAGCCGCCAGGAGATGGTCTTCGACAAGGAGAAGCTCCTGCACATGTACGACGTGACGATCGATCGCAAACCGATGTGACGGAGGCGCCGTCGGGCCGTGGGACTTCCGATGGACCGGATGGACCCTCCAGGTTGCCACCCCCTTCCGCGCCCCGAATTCGGGCGCGGCCTTTCCCTTCCGCACGAGGGGCCGGGGGTGTAGCGCAGCGTGGTTCGCGCGTCTGACTTGGGGGTCAGGAGGTCGGACGTGCGAATCCTTGCACCCCGATTTCCGTGCGAAGGGCCGGGCAGGGGGCTGAGTCGGCGGGGGAATGGGAACTTCACGGTCCTAGCTTCGAGCGATCGCGCCGCCAAGCCTTGGTGGGTGCTGCATTGTCGCGGGCCCGGCCGGTTGGTGGAGCTGCGACGAGGGTTAAGACATGAAGGGGCAGCGATTCTGCTTTGCCGCCGCGACGATGGCCGGCGCAGTCGGGGCGCCCTGCGCCGCGCAGGGGGTGGAGGTGGTTGCTCACTATTTCATCGTGGACCGTGGGGTGTCTGCCATATGGGATGAGTTCAAGCTCCCCTTGCAGGGGACGGAGGCTCTGAAGCCAACAGGCGCGATCTCCGGCGCATGGACGCGGGAGCAGGCGGAGGCCTTCGGCGAGGCGCGGGTGGATGGTGAAGGCACACTGGAGCAGGGGCCGTACGAGACGTCGTGGCATTTCGATGTCGGGTTTGCCGTTGAGGCCCGTCTGGGCCCGGAGCCCCCTCGGATAGCCGAAGCGGAGGCGGTGTTGTATATCGACGCGTTGGTCCTGGAGTTCGAAATCGAGCGCGAGCACCGACTCGTAATCACCCACGAAGGCGCGTGGCGGCCGTTCGGCGTGCGCGATGAACTGCTTGAGGCGGGGAGATATGAACTCGAGTCGAGCACTAGCTGGATCCGGGTTCAGGCTGATCCGGGCGAGCGCCTGCACGACGCCGTGGAGACGCGGATGGTTGTGCGGCTGATCATGACCTGCCGCGTGGATCTCACTGGCGACGGGGAGCTGGATTTCTTTGACTTTCTCGCGTTCCAGAACCTGTTTGCCGCGGGGGAGCCCGGCGCCGACTTCAACGGTGATGGGACGCTGGATTTCTTTGATTTTCTCGAGTTTCAGGTTGAATTTGTGGCCGGGTGTGCTTGAGGGGAAAAGGGACGACAGAAGCAAGCCTGCGGTGAAGCAAGCCAATGTGATTGCCGCAGGTCCTAGGTTCTACGGACCCGGCGCCTCCGGCGCACGCCGCCACACCGTCCGGTCGGTCCAGAACTCGCCGCGGCCCGCGATCTGCTGGTGAAACTCCAGGAACCGCTGCAGCGATCCGGTCACGTAGTTGCGGAACTTCGGCGTGACCTCCACGCCCGGTTCGCCGGCGACGATGCCGCCGGCATCCTCCAGCGCCGTCATGCCCGCCATCCAAGATACCACAGCGCCTGACCAGGTGATCGCGATCTCCTCAGCCCCGATGTCGATCTTGTGCCACTTGTGCGGCGAGTATCCACTCACGCCGTCGGGCGTGGTGTAGATCGGCGCCAGCCCGAGATACGGCTCGCCATCCACCTCCACGAGGTACGCGTCGTAATGCCGCGTGTCCCACACCGGCCGCGTCGAGCCGTCCGGCAGCGGCTCGTTGCCCGTCATCCGCTTCAGCGTGACCTTGAGCACCATCGGTGTGATGTCCGTGGCGCGCCCCTGCTCGTCATAGAACACCCCGTCCACTGATTCCATGAACGAGTTG
>CAYMJK010000206.1:0-7180 GCA_964390535.1 uncultured Phycisphaeraceae bacterium
ATCCGCCCAGGTGCGATCGACATCACCGGGCTGGGGGGGCTGGCGGTCGATCGCGGCTGGCCGGCCGACGACCCGGGCGACGGTGTCGATCATCGCGTCGAGACGGACGGGGGCGTCGCTGCCGAGGTTCCAGATACGGAAGCCGTGGCGCCCGATGGCGTCGGCGGCGCTGAGGACCCCGGCCACGATGTCATCGATGTAGGTGTAGTCGCGGCTGGTGGCCCCATCCCCGAACACCGGGATCGGTTCGCCGGCGGCGATCCGGCGCATGAACTTGTTGATCGCCAGGTCGGGGCGCTGGCGCGGACCGAAGACGGTGAAGAATCGCAGCATCGCCACCGGCTGAGCGTGCAGGGCGTGATGAGTGTGGGCGATCAACTCGCAGGCCGCCTTGGTCGAGGCGTAGGGGCTGATCGGCCGGCTCACATCATCTGTCTCCGCGAACGGGACCTTCTCGCTGTTGCCGTAGACCGAGCTGGATGAGGCGCAGACGATCCGCCCCACCCCGGCTCGGGCGCAGGCGTCGAGGATGATGGCCGTCCCGAAGACGTTGGTCCGGGCGTAGCCGACCGGATCCTCGATGCTCGGGCGAACACCGGCCCTGGCGGCAAGGTGAATGACCAGTTCGGGCCGGATGCGCTCCAAGAGGGCCCCCACCGCCGGCTGATCGCAGATGTCGGCCTCAACCAGCTCGAAGTCGCCAGCGGCAGCGCAGGCCGCGAGGTTGGCTCGCTTGAGGCGACTGTCGTAGAAGGGATCGAGGTTGTCCAGGCCGACGACCCGCCACCCGCGCCGGAGCAACTCCTCAGCCACGCTCGACCCAATGAACCCCGCGGCCCCGGTCACCACTGCCGCGGGCCCGTCTGTCGCCATGCCGCTCTCCATCAGGGCGGGAAGGTAGGCCTCGCGCAAAAAACAAGCAGGGCGCCATCGTTAGACAGCGCCCCGCTGGAGGAGAGAGAGATCGCTGAATCGTATACGGTTATCGGCCAGCTTGGGCCCTTTGCGCTTGCCCAGCTCCACACTTTTTCACGCGACCGGCTCCGTGGCCCCCGCAACCGAGGGGAATCCGCGATTCTCCATGGGAAGGAGTATCTGAATTTCCTGTCGGTTGCTGTCCGTCGCAGTGATTTGGCGCGGAATTGGGAACCTGGACCCGGTTCATGAACGGCGGCGCGGTCACTGCTTCGCGCGGTTCTTGCGCATCCGCTCGAGGGCGTCCGCCCGCTGCTCGGGGGTGAGCGCGGCCAGCCGCCGGAGGGCCTGCTCCAGGCGCTCGGGCGGCATCTGGGCGAGCCGGCGCCGGAGCGGGGCCGGGAGCTCGTCGAAAGTGGCCCGGAGGTCGGCGGGGAGCTGCTCGATGGTCTCGGCCGGGGTCGGGCGATCGGAGGGCGCTTCGCGGCGGGCCATGAAGCGTTCGATGTACGCCTCCTGGCGTTGCTCGGCAACTCGGGCCCGGTGCTCGTCGATCCGGGACTGGACCCGCTCCTGCTGGGCGGGGGTGAGTTCGGCCCAGATCTTCGTCTGCAGGGCCGCGCCGCTGGGGGACTCGGCCCGGAGTTCCGCCAGACGGGCGATCGCCGCCCGCTGGGCGGTTGTCAGATCGTCGCGGGCGAGGGCGCGCTGCGGGTCGCGCCGCGGGGGTCGCTGCGGCTGCTCGCCCATCTGCTCGGCCATCTCTGTCGGCTGCGCCGCCTCGTCGGGGCGCGGAGCGGGAGGCCCGATGGCCGCCCGCAACTGGCGGATCTCGTCGCGATGCTGGGCTCGCCACCCCTCGATCGCCTTCCGGTGGTCCTGGCGGATCTGGCGCAACTGCCGGATCTGCCGGGGGGTGAGGCGTTCGGGCTCGGGGATTGCCTCGCTAGCGAGCTCGGCGACGGCCTGCTGGAAGATGTCCATCGGGACGGGATCAGACATCCGCTCGCGGGCGGGGCCCATCATGGAGAAGCCGGACTCGACGCCGTCTATCCGCTCCTCGCTGACCGGAGGCCCGGCGAGGGGGGCAGGCGCCGGCGGATCGGCGTGGGGCGGCGCGGGCGGGGTATCCGCGGCCTGGCCGGCGGCCATGGCGGGGTAGAGCAGCAGCGAGGCGAGCAGGCGGCGGGTCATGCGGAGCCTCCCGGGCACCCAGCCCGATCCGGGCGGCGCCCACTGGAGCAACGTGGCCGCGCGGCGGGCATTGCCCGCGGAGTCTACCGGCTTCCGTGGCGCCGGAACGGCAGGTACGGCCCCCGGACTCGCTAGCATCCGATCGAGCGCACGGCGGGCCTGGAAATGGAGACGCGATGGCCTTGAGCAAGCAGCAGATCGAGCAGTGGGTGCGCGGGGTGGGGCCGGCGGGGGAGGCTGTGCGGCAGGTGGCGGCGTGTGACGGGCACATCAGCGTGCGGCTTGGGGATGGCGCCGGCGCCTCTCCGGACGCGCGGCGCGCTGCCGCGGCGGGGGTGATCGAGCAGATCCGGCGAGGCGCGGCGCGGGCGGGGGAGCAGGTTGTGTCGGTCGTCGTCGAGTTCCTGGATGGCGCCGGGGCGGTGGTGCAGCGGGAGCGGTTTGGCGACGGGGGTGGTCAGGGGTCAGGGGGCAGGGGTCAGGGGTCAGGAGTCAGGGGTCAGGGGCCGGCCCAAAGCCGGGCGCCAACGCCGCAGCAGTCGGCCACGAACCTGCCGGGGGTGGCGCGGGCGATCGCGGTGGGCGCGGGGAAGGGGGGCGTGGGGAAGAGCACGGTCGCGGTGAATCTCGCGATCGGGCTGGCGCGGAAGGGACACGCCGTCGGGCTGCTCGACGGGGACATCTACGGTCCGAGCCTGCCGACCCTGCTGGGGCTGGAGTCGGCCGAGGTGACGACGATCGGCGACCGGCTGCAGCCGTTCACAGCGCACGGGATCAAGTCGATGACGCTCGGGAAGCTGGTGGAGGCGGACAAGCCGCTGATCTGGCGCGGGCCGATGGCGCACGGCGCCTTCAAGCAGATCGCCGAACAGACGCAGTGGGGCGAGCTGGACTACCTGATCGTGGATCTGCCGCCGGGGACCGGCGATGTGCCGCTGACGCTGGCGCAGACGCTACGGCTGACGGGGGCGGTGATCGTCTGCACGCCGCAGAAGGTGGCGCAGGATGACGCGTCGCGGGCAGCGCGGATGTTTCAGCAGCTCGGGGTGGAGATCCTGGGCGTGGTGGAGAACATGAGCGTCTTCATCGGTGACGATGGCAAGGAGTACGACATCTTCGGGCGCGGAGGGGCGGAGAAGATGGCGCAGCGGCTGGGCCTGCCGATGCTGGGCGCGCTGCCCCTGACGATGGGCATGCGGGTCAGCAGCGACGCGGGGGACCCGGTCGCGAATTTCGAGACGGACACCGGCCCGGGGCCGCGGGTGCGCGAGGCGCTGGAGCGGCTGGTCGAGAACCTGGAGGCGCAGGTGTCGCTCGCGGAGCTGCGCCAGGGACAGACGCGGCCGTCGCTGACGGTGCGGTAGGGAACTCATGGCGGGCGCGCGCGAGCCGCGCGCCAAAGGCGGAACGCAGAGGGCGCAGCGAGAGTGGAGGGGCGCAGAGTCTGATTGGGGTTGGGCGCGCAGGCTTGAGCCCGAGGGGCTCATCGCATGCGAATCCTCACTCGCAGCCGGCGGCCAACAGGTTCTGGAAGCAGAGGAAGTCGAACATGTCGAGGGCGCCGCTGCCATCGCAGTCGGCCTCGGGGCTCTGCGCGGAGAAGAGGTTCAGGAAGCAGAGGAAGTCGAAGAAGTCGGTGGCGCCGGAGTCGTCGCAGTCGCCATCGCATCCCGTGCTTCCGAAGACGGTCATCACGACGGCGAGATCGGCGGCCTCTTCCATGATCTTGCGATAGGGAACGGGCGAGGCGTCGCCGGCGGACGGGCAGGAGAGGAGCGGCTCGGCAGTCTGCCCGTAGCGGTTGCACCCGATGAAGAAGACGTCGCCGGTCGGGCCGCTCGCGCCGTGATCCGGCGGCGTCACCTGCACGAGCAGGTCGTGACCGGGGGCGAGGCGCGCTTCGACCGGGATGGTCACCAGCGACATGCTCTGGTCGACGATGGGGTGGTAAGCGCGGCCGATCTCTTTGAGCGTGTACCAGGCGCCCGTCTCCATCTCGTAGAGCGTGACGGTAAGCACCTGAAAGCCGAGCGCCGTCTTGGCCTTTTCGACGCCGATGCGCACAGCGGTGATGTCGATCGCCTGCTGGACCTCGAAGTCGCGGCGCGAGAAGATGCGCCACCAGGAATTGTCGCGCGTGGTGACCTTGTCCCCCTCCATCACGCCGGCGACGGTTCCCGGCTGCAGCACCGTCTCTACGTGGTTGTGCGAGAGTCGGACGGGCTCGCCCGACGCGGCCGTGGCAAAGACAGCCGTCATGGCCGCCGCGGTGGCGGCTAGACTGCGCAGGTTCATCTGGATCCTCCGATAGGGCGCGCCCGTGGGCTCCGGCGCGCCGGCGCTCTTCCGGCAGACTACGTGTTTCCCCCGCTGCCCCGCGGTCCGTGTGCGTGGACCACGGTACGCGTCCTGGCAATGGGGCGGTTGCCCCATATCGTCAACTTCATCGCGTTTTGCTGTTGCGAGGCGACAATTTTTTGCAGTTGTGCAGAAAGGTCGTCGTCCATGAATCGTGGCTCATGAGACGATCATGAATCTGCGCTCATCTCCGCGCGGGGCGCAGCGCGCAAGCGAGCACTCACCAAGCGGCACAACGCGATGCGCGCTGTTGCGGCGCACCCGCGCTCGCAGCCGCGCCGGCTACGCCAATTCCCCGATGCCGCGCAGGCCGACGGGCTCCTTGCTGAAGAAGCATTCGCCCGCTTCGACGCCGATGCGGCTGCCGAAGTAGCGCGCCGACGCCTCGACCCACTCCACCACTGCGCGATTCTTCTCCGGCAGCACGAACTGCGTGTGATAGGCGCGGATGGATTCGATCTTGCGCTCTATGCGCCCGGTCACATCGACGATGAAGCTCGGATCGGCCACCCAGCGCAGGTGCGTCGCGTAGTAGTAAAAGAGCCACTTGGGATAGACCGGATCGCCGATGCGGAGGGGCTGGTTCGTCCACTGATCGACGGGATCGGCGAGATCGAGCTTCGTGAGCTTGGCGTCGAAGCGGGCATCCTCAACGATGCGGGTGACGGCGCGGTGATCGGGGTGGGCGTCTTCGGGAAAAGGGGCGAAGACGAGTTGCGCCTGATGCGCGCGCATGACGGCGGCGACAGCGCGGCGGGCCTCCAGCGTGTGCTGCACTTCGCGATTGGTCAGCCCGAGCAGCATGCGGCGCACGCGCCCGGCGCCACCCCCACTGCCACCCCCACTGCCACCCTGCGGCGAAAGGATCCTGACTGCCGCGGCGGCCTCCTTCGCGCGCGTGTCGTGATCGCCGTAGGGAGTGGGCTCGCCATCGGTGACATCAAGCAGCAGGACATCGTGCCCCTGCTCGGCAAGCAGGGCGATGGCGCCGCCCATGCCAAGCTCCTGATCATCCGGATGGGGGCCGACAACGAGGATGTTTGCCATGATGCGCTCCAGAAAGGCAGGAACGCAGAGGTCGCAGAGGGAGCGCAGAGGGCGCAGCGGGGGAGTTGTGTTGTGCGCGAGCTTTGCCCGCGGCAGCGCCGGCTCGAGTGGCGAGCGCAGCTCGCCAGAACCCAATCCCCCCCTCTGCGGTCTCTGCGCTCCCTCCGCGTCCTCTGCGTTCTGTCTCTATCGGTCGAGTTCGGCGGCCACGATGTTCAGCGAGCCGAGGATGGCGACGACATCGGCCAGCATGTGGCCCTCGGTGAGCATGGGCATGACCTGGTAGTTGATGAAGCTCGGGGGGCGGGTCTTCACGCGCCAGGGGCGGGGGCCGCCGTCGGCGACGATGAAGTAGCCGAGTTCGCCGTTGGCCGTCTCGTTGGCGCCGTAGGCCTCGGCCACCGGGGCCTCCCAGCCGCGGTTGGTCATGATGAGTTCGAAATGCTGAATGAGGCCCTCGATGGAGCCGTAGACCTCGCTCTTCGGCGGCAGGGTGACCTTGGAATCGCTGAAGGCGTCGAGCGGTCCGCCCGGGATGTTGTCGATGAGTTGGCCGATGATGCGGATCGACTGGCGGATCTCCTCGAGGCGCACGAGGAAGCGGGCGTAGACGTCGCCGTCGTCGCAGATGGGCACGCTGAACTCGACGGCCTTTGCGCCCTGGCCATCCCAGTTGTCGGCGTAGCAGAGGTAGGGGAAGTCCTTGCGCAGGTCGCGGCGCACGCCACTGGCGCGGGCGAGGGGGCCGGTGACGCCCCAGTCGATCGCCTGCTGCTTCGTCATGACGCCGATCTCGCGGGTGCGATCGATGAAGATGCGGTTGCGCTCGACGAGCTTCTCGAGATCCTTGATCGCCTGCGGGCAGTCGCGATCGATGAAGTCGCGCACCAGCCACTTGAACTTGCCCTCATCGGGCAGGTCCTGCATGGCGCCGCCGACGCGGGTCCAGTCGGGGTGGTAGCGCTGGCCGGCGATGAAGTCGCAGATGTCGTAGATCTTCTCGCGCGGGTTGAAGGCGTAGAGGAAGCCGGTGAAGGCGCCGAGATCGAGGGCGGCGGCCCCGACGCAGAGCAGGTGGTCCTGGATGCGGGCAAGTTCGGCCATGATCGTCCGCAGGACCTTGCACCGGGGCGTGAGGTCGATGCCGAAGAGCGTCTCCACGGCGTGATGCCAGCAGATGTCGTTGGCGATCGGGCTCAGGTAATTCATGCGGCTGACGATGGTGACGTACTGGTTGTAGTCGAGCACCTCGCCGAGCTTCTCGAAGCCGGAGTGCAGGTAGCCGATGTGCGGCGTGCAGCGGGCGATGCGCTCGCCATCGAGTTCGAGGACGAGGCGCAGCGTGGTGTGGGTCGCGGGGTGCTGCGGGCCGAAGTTGAGCGTCCAGCGGTCGCCGGTGTCCACGTGCTCGGAGAGATAGCCGGTGGACTCGATGTCGACATCGAAGCCGCCGGAGGGTTTGAGGGTGTACGGCATGGGGGTTCCGTCGGAGAGCGAGAGGCGAACATCGGAGGCCGTCGCCGCCGAATCAAAAACGAGCACGAAATCGAAGAAGAAGGGGAAAAAGAAATCGAGCGACTGGGACTCACCCGTCATCCTGATCGGCGGGGGTCTGGTGGTGGCGTTCCTGCTGGTCGGCGCGACGATTCTCTACATTCTCTTCAGC
>CAYMJK010000207.1:0-5703 GCA_964390535.1 uncultured Phycisphaeraceae bacterium
GCCCGCGGGGACGAAGGCCACGGCCAGGTTGACGGCCAGGCGCAGCCCGGCCGGGTCGCGCCCGACCAGCCCCCGCAGCATCTGGACCACCCGAGGCCAGTAGAGGCCCAGGACCGCGAGGATCGCCCCCCCCTGGATCACGATCTGAAAGGCGTCCACCGCGCCCTTGCGCTCCCGGCCATCCAGGCCCAGGAGCGTCGAGGCGAGGATCAGGTGCCCGGTGGAGCTGACCGGGAGATACTCGGTGATCCCTTCGACGAGGCCCAGGATGATTGCCTGCCAGAGTTCCAACCGGGGCCTCGCAGTGGTGAATGATGAGCGATGACTGACGCGTCGGAGCGTAGACCGCGCCCCCTCAACATCGTCCGGATCGACACGCCCGATGACCCGCGGGTGGCGATCTATCGGAACCAGAGCGACGCATGGCTGAAGGCCCGGGCCGAGGGCGGGACTGGGCTGCCGGGGGGGCTCTTCATGGCCGAGGGCGAGTTGGTGGTAGGCGCGCTGATCGACTCGCCCTACCCGGTCGACTCGGTCCTCATCACGCCGACGCGCCTCCAGACGGCGCGCACGCAACTGGAGCGCCTGGATCCTGCCGTCCCCATCTACCTCGCCGACCGCGGCGCCGTCGAGCAGATCGTCGGCTTCGACCTCCACCGCGGCATCCTTGCGGCGGGACAGCGCGGCGCCGAGCCAGCGGCCGAGGCCATCATCGCCGGCTGCCGGCGGCTCCTGGTGATGGAAAATCTGGCGAATCACGACAACGTCGGCGGCCTCATCCGCTCGCTCGCGGCGCTCGGCGGGCCCGGGGCCGGCGCCCTGCTCAGCCCGCGGACCTGCGACCCCTTTTACCGGAAAGCGCTCCGCGTCTCGATGGGCCACGCTCTCCGCCTGCCGCTGGGGCGGCTGGCGCCGTGGCCGGAGGGTCTGCGGCAACTCCGGGAGGCCGGGTGGCGTCTGATCGCGCTCACGACCGGCGGGAGGCCTCTGGAGGCCAGCGGCGAGGGGCCGGGGGAGGACAATGCGCGAATCGCGCTGCTCGTCGGCGCCGAGGGCCCGGGGTTGTCGATGGAGGCGATCGCGCTGGCCGACGAGCAGCACTCGATCCCGATGGCGCCGGGGGTGGACTCGCTGAACGTGACGGTGGCGGCGTCGATCGCGATGTGGCGCCTCTTTGCGGGCCCCGGCGACCCCAACAAACATTGAATTTCGGAACTCCCCGCACATTTCGTGCGTCTAATTCATAACACGAGGCGGATGTACCCTTGCGCGCCGGCGCCGACGCCGGTATGCTGGGCGGTCACACCACAGAAGGACGAGGCAGATATGCGCAGGACACTCACCGTTGCCGGGGCGATGCTGGCGATCGCCGTGCCGCTTACCGCTCAGGATGTCGTTCGCGAGGGCGCCGGCGTCCGCCGCGCCCAGCTCGACGAGATGGAGCTCAAGGAGTTCCCCGCCGAGGCGTGGAGCGCCCTCTCCGAGTGGACCGGCGAGCCCGCGAGCGTGGAGGCGGGCGAGGTCGGCCTGATCGTGACCTTCGCCACCTGGTACGCCCCGTCGATGACGGGCGCCAGCCTCGCCCAGCGCATGGCCGACCGTTACGGGGATGAGGGCCTCAAGGTCGTCGCCGTCCACGATGCCCGCGGGTACGACAACGCGCCGGAGCAGCTCGAGCAGCGCAAGATCACCATTCCGGTCGCCCTGGATGCGGAGGGCAAGTTCCGCGCAGCGCTCAAGGTCGATCAGGATCCGGATTTCTACCTGATCGATCGCGCCGGCCGTCTGCGCTACGCGGACGTCAACACGCGCAGCGTGGAGGCCGCCGTGCAGGAACTGGTCGCCGAGAGCCGGTCGGATGCCGCCGATCTTCCCGAGCGGCTCGCAGCGCAGCGCCGTGAGGCGGCAGCGCTCGCCCGGCGCACCGGCGCGATCAACCCCGAGGCCAACCTCTCCGATCTGCCCGAGTTCGCCATCCCCGACCTCGGGCCGGAGCCCTACGACGCCGCCCGCTGGCCGCAGCGCTGGGAGGAGTTCGAGGAGGACTTCCTCAGCCGGCGCAACCGCCGCGGCGAGGACACGACGATCACCCTCTCGGTCCCCACCGAGGCCGTGACCTTCGGCAAGCGGCTCAATACCAACGGCCGCGCCACCGTCGTCTACTTCTGGCTTCCCGGAACGGTGCGCAGCTATCAGCGGGTGCAGCCGCGGATGGATCTGCTCGCCCGCGAGAAGGGCCGCGATGTCGCCGTGGTCGGCGTGCTGATGCCCGAGTCCACCGACGACCGCCGGAGCCGGGACATGACCGCCGAGGATGTGGCTGAGCAGGCCCGCAAGTTCGAGCAGCAGGTCCGCAAGGCCCGGTCCGAGCGGGTCTATGACCACTCGATCGTGGTCGATCCGTCGTCGGCGATCCTCGCGCAGATCCTCGGCGATGGCGGCCGCGGCAGGCGGCAGGAGTTCCCGGTCCCGCTGGCCGCGATCTTCAGCAGCGACATGAAGCTGCGATGGATCGGCAGCCCGCTGGATTCCCGCTTCGACGCTGCCCTGGGGCAGATCCTGCGCGTGGACCCGGGCATTCAGATGCGCCGCTCGCTCGAGGAGAACTTCATCCGGGATCGCGGGAAGTGAAAATGATGAATGTTGAACGATGAATGATGAGTCCGAACCGAGCTCTGGCCGGCCCTCGGCCGACGCCGACTCACGGCTCATCAGTCACGATTCATCTGACTCGCCGTTTCCTCTCTTCCACGTCGTCCTCCACCAGCCCGAGATCCCGAACAACACCGGCAACATCGGGCGCACCTGTCTCGCCCTGGGCGCCGCCCTGCACCTCATCCGGCCGCTCGGCTTCGACACCTCCGAGAAGGCTCTCCGGCGCGCCGGGCTGGACTACTGGCCGCGGCTCCGAGTCCGGGAGCACGATTCCTGGGGCAGCTTCCGAGAGGCCGAGCCGGATCGTCCGCTCTGGCTCCTCTCCGCCCGGGCCACCCGCCCAATCTTCGAGGCGCCTCTGGCCCGCGGTGACGGCCTCGTGTTCGGCGGGGAGACCGCGGGCCTCCCGCCGGATCTGCTGGAGCGCCACGCCGACCGCATCGTGGGCCTCCCGATGCTCCCGGGCGAGCGGTCCCTGAACGTGGCGACTGTCGTCTGTGCCGTCCTCTGCGATGGAGTTCGGCATTTGATCGGGTCAGGCGCCATCGGCCTCGACCCGGCCGGACGGATCGTCGTAAAGGAACGTAATCACTGAATTTATCTAGACTTGGCGTTTTCCGGACTGAACCCGGAGAGGCCCGATCCGTATAAATGTGTTGAACAGTCGGGTCGCCTTCGGGCAGGCTGATCACGAGCAACATTCAGGTCTCTCTTCTCTCCTCCACGTGTACCGCCCCGTCCCCCAGGGCGGTACACTATTTTTTGGACCAGGGAGGCCACGGATGACCCCTCGAAGCCCAGGCGCCCCACGCAATCGCTGGATCCCGAGGTCGGTACTGGCCCTGGTCCTGCTCTCCGGGGCAGGGTGTACCAAGCCCCTGTTTCCGACCGACCAGGATCGGACCCCCTTCGACCGCTACGACGGCATCCGCAACCGCGAGGAGCCGGCCCAGACCATGGACGAGTACGGGAGGCGACGTCCGAATCTCCGCGGCCGGCTCTCCCGCCGGTGACGGTCCCTGTCGCCGGCGCGAGGTGAGCGTCCTCTAACAAGGTCCGTCTGCGCCGGCCCGCCGCTGTGGATCCGCGCACGCTTTGCCAGTTTCGCGAGAATCCCGCTCCGCACGGCCCGATTTCTGAGGAGGAGGCGGGTGAACTGCGAACTGGCGCCGGCGCATCTGGCGCTGGAACGCCGCGGGAGCCGATAGTTCCGTTCGCGCAGGGATGCGGCGCGCAACGGCAGGGATGCACGGTGACGATGTTGACGACTTTCCGTTCCTGTTTCCGCTCGTGGGCTCGACCGGTCCGCCGGGCCGGACGCCGCCGGCGCGGAACGGTCGTCTGGGGGGCCTTCGCCTTCGCCATGTGCACGGGTGGCGCGGTCCTGGGCACGCTCGATCGCGGGCCCTCCCCGCTTGTCGGCGGGCGGGCTCTGGCGCCGATGATCGCCGCCGAAGCTCCGACCTCGATCGAATCGATCTTCACCGCCCCCGAGACGCTCGATAGCGCCCGGTGGGACTCGATCGTGATCCACCATTCCGGCAAGCCCTACGGCACCCCCTCCAGCCTCGCCGCAGAGCACAAGGCCCGCAACCTCGCGGGCCTGGGGTTCCACTTCGTCATCGGCAACGGTCGCGGGATCGCCGACGGGGAGTTGCACGTAGGCTATCGCTGGCTCGATCAGTTGCCCGGGGCCCACGTCGCCGGCGCCGACCAGGCGGATCTGAACGAGCGGTCCATCGGCCTCTGCCTCGTGGGGGATGGGGAGCAGGGGCCCTTCACCGACGCCCAGGTCGCCCGGCTGGCCCAGCTCGTCACGGCGCTCTCGCGCGAGCTCGGGATCCCCGGCAGCCGGGTCTACCTGCACAGCGATCTGGCCGCGGCGGCCGATCCGGGGCGGTTCTTCCCGGAGGCGGCCCTGCGCGAGCGGCTGGCCGCGGCCGGGGTCGAATGACCACTTGTGCCTGAGTCGCCTCCGCCAGACGCCTGAGAAGTGGGCCCCTGAGGGCGCCTGCGCGCCCCCGGGGTGCGACTTCGGCAAGCGACATGGCAAGAATGTCCCCCGCGGCGCCGATGGAGAGGCGAGGCGCGCAGGGGTACTGTCCGGGTCGCCGAGGGCGATCCTCCCGGGGTGGTGGTGAGAAAGGGCTCGACGCGACCGTGGACGCCAAGCGGAAGGGTGATCTTGTCGAAGGGTTCCGCGTGCTTGGGGAACTCGGGCGCGGAGCCGCGTCCATCATCTACCTCGCGCACGATCCGCGCACCAAGCACATCTGGGCCCTGAAGCACGTCCAGAAGGAGAACCCCAAGGAGCAGCGCTTCCTCGACCAGGCCGAGGCCGAGTACCAGGTCGCCAGCAGGCTCGACCACCGGGGCATCCGCAAGATCGACCGCCTGATCAAGAAGAAGCGGCAGCTTCTCGCCGTCAAGGAGCTCTATCTCGTCATGGAGCTGGTGGATGGCGCCCCGCTGGACCGCCATCCGCCCGAGACGATGCAGCAGGCGGTGGACATCTTCCACCAGATCGGCGACGCCCTCCGCCACATGCACTCGCGCGGCTATGTCCACGCGGACATGAAGCCGAGCAACGTGGTCGTCTCCGAGGCCGGCATCGCCAAGATCATCGACCTTGGGCAGTCCTGCAAGATCGGGACGGTCAAGCCGCGCATCCAGGGCACGCCCGACTACATCGCCCCCGAGCAGGTGCACCGGCGCCCCATCACCTCGCAGACCGATGTCTACAACCTCGGCGCAACCATGTACTGGGTGCTGACGCGCACGCACATTCCCACCGCGCTGCCCAAGGGCGACTCGCTGATGGGCTCGCTGGATGACAACCTGATAGAGCGGCCGCGCCCTCCGGTGGAGATCAATCCCCGCGTGCACCCGCGGCTGAATGAACTGATCATGAAGTGCGTGGAGGTCGTTCCCGAGAAGCGGCCGACGATGGCGGATGTGGTGGACCGGCTGAACCTGATCCACAGCATTTTGCGGGTGGAAGCGGAGCGGGGACGGGAGTCGACGGAGCCGGACCTGGACGAGGAGTCG
>CAYMJK010000208.1:0-3718 GCA_964390535.1 uncultured Phycisphaeraceae bacterium
CCGCGACTGCCGCGGCGAGCGCCGCGGGCCAGACGGAGGTAGACCCACGTTGCATGTGATTCCCCTTTCTTTCATTCCTCGAGAGCGCCAGCCAGCGCGTGCCGTTCATGACGCACGGCTCACTGTGGCGAGCGGGCAGCGGAGAGTCAAGGTGTGTAGACTTCCCGTTCGGTCGCGCCGCACGGCTTCAGGCTCGCAGCAGCCACGCAGGGAGCCGTCGCCTGACGGCTTAGCTATCGCTGGTCTCAGCCTACTCCCCCACCAGCCCGTTCAGCATCACCACGAACTCCTCCGGCGGGATGAACTGCAGCCTGTCATCCTCCATCGCCCACGGCAGCTCGGTCCACTGGTCGTCATCGTGATACCAGTAGAGCCGGCGCGAGACCGAGCCCGGCCCGTCGGTGTACGCCCGGTGCACCAGGCTCAGGATGCCGCCCAGCGCCTGCACCACCTGCGGCCCCCGGATCGGCATGGCGACGAACATGTGACGCACCGGCGCCGCCACCAGCGACCCGTGCGGCCCGATCAGTTCCGGGATCCGCTGCAGCCGGCAGATCAGCGAGGCGATGTAGATCGATTCGCCCATCGTCAGAAACGCCGGCCCCGCCTCCTCCATGTCCACGCGCTGCGGCGCCGCGTCCACCAGACGCTCGACGTTGTCCATCGCAAGCTCGACGATCGATTCCAGCGGCTCGTCCCACTGGGCGATCGTGTCCGGGTGCAGGCTGCGGGCGCCGTGCGGCTCATCGATCATCAGCGCGCTGAACAGCCCCGGGATCGCCTCGACCCCGCTGAACGGCATCGACGCGTCGATGTCGTCGATGTCATACAGGCGGACCACGAGCCGGTCGCGCAGGGCGTCCAGGTCGCTCTCCTCCATGTCCGCCTCGTCCAGCGAGCGCACCACGGTGTCGAAGTGCGTGCTGATGATCCCCTCCCACTCGTTGCGCGGCGAGCCGGCGCACGCCTGCCCGAGGTTGCTCAGCCCGAAGGCCATCTCCGGCCGCTCGGCCGGATGCACCCGCCCGTCGTTGACCGTGACGGTCATGCCGCGCCGGCCGAAGTAGGCCGCGACCTGCGCCTCGAAGGCGGCGAGTTGGGCCCGGGAGCTGAAGAACTCCGCCCACACCGGCAGATCGTCCGGGTTCTCCCACGGCTGGGGCGCCGCGTCGCCTCCTCCTGCGTGTCGAAATGGATTCTTGCGAGCCATGTCCGAGTCTAGCTGCGCCAGCGTGCGCGGCAGCCTCGGGTACGCTCGAATCGCGCGCAGGCGGAACCCGGCCCCACGAAAGAACGCCGATTTCGCCCGAAGTGGGTTGAGGCGCCCTCCGAAACTCGCCCCACAAACCGGGCGATTGCCCCGGGCCGTGGTCGGCTCGTTTGCCATGGGCCGGCGGCGCCATCCGCCGCGAATCCAGGCGAGAGTCAGGCGCCAGACGGCGCGGGCGCTCCAGCATCCGGCCGGATGTGCTGAATCAGCTCGTGCCGGTTGCCGAAGGGATCGGTGAACGGCGCGTGCAGCACCGGCCCATTGGCGCGCGGCTCGTGCTCGAAGCGCACGCCGCGAGCCTTGAGCGTCTGGTATGCGCTGGCGATGTCCGCGGCCTCCAGCGCGAGCCCCGCCCATGCGCCATCTCCGGCCTCCGGCGCCGGCGCCGTGGCGCCCCGGTCCGACAGAATGAACGAGGCGCAGCCGACCGGCTTGTAGGGGACGACCGGCGGGTAATAGTCCTCGCTGTGCGCCGTGAACCCGAGAACCTGCTCGTAGAAGGCGCGCGCCTTGGCCATGTCGCTGACCGCGATCCCGACGTTGTAGACGGTGATGGCGCCCCCGCGGCATCTGCGTCGCCCGCGTCGCCGGCGTCCGGCTTGTCGAGCGCCTTGAGATTGTGCCGATGACCGCTCGAATCGACGAACGTCAGATAGCGGCCCACCGCTGACTCGCCCTCGCCGACGAACCGCACGCCCGCGGCCTTCATCGCCCCCGCCGCGGCCTCGAGATCCTCTGCCGCGAAGTTGAAGCGAACGTGGCAGGCGCCCTCGGGGAGATCCACCGGCGCCAGCGACTGCGAGATCACCAGGTACGTCTCCCCGTTGAGCAGCACCATGAAGCCCGCCTCGCTGGCGTCCATCACCATCCGGAAGCCGAGATGGCGGGTGTAGAACGCGGCCGACGCGTCCAGATCCGTCACGCCGAGGCGCAGCGACGCCACCGACAACTTGATGTCATCGGCGGCGGCGACTGTGGAGGCGGCCGGGACCGTGGCGGTTGCGGCCGCGGTGGTCACCATGACGATAACGGCGGCGGCAAGGGCAAACACATGTCGCATGAAAGACTCCTTCGCGCACAGCGCATGGCGCTGCGCTGCGGGATTAGAACCCTCGAAGATCACCACAGAGGCACAGAGGATGCAGAGAGAGAGACCTCTGAATCTGCTGACTCTGTGACCTCTGTGCCTCTGTGGTGAAATCGGTCTTCGAACTCTTGGGATAGTTACTGCGTCGCAAGGCTCTGGTAGAGCATGAGCGCATTGCCATCGGGATCGAAGAACGTCGCCAGCTTCACCATGTCGGGGATCACGATCGTCTCGCCGTCGAAGCGCACATCGCGCTTCTCCAGCTTCGCCCGGGCGGCGTCGATGTCCTTCACCCCGAACGTCGGCACCGGCCCCGCGCCCGTCTTCGGCTTCTCGACCTGCGAGAGTCCCATGTTTACTCGCGCGACCTCGGTCGCCATTTCGCACCAGCCCATCTCGTCGAGCTTGTAGAGCACGGTGAACCCGAGCTTCTCCTGATACCACGCGATCGCCTTGTTCATGTCGCTCACCTGGCAACTGAGGGTGAGCCCGCCGTCGTAGTTCAGGTCTGAGGGCATCGGGTGTCTCCTGGGCAGGGGGGGAGGATGATTCCGGGCCGCGCCCGGGCTTGCGTCGGCCCAATATAGCCACTATACTTTTTGTGTCAAGAGGAAACTGCAGAGTTCCGGGTTCAAAGTTCCGGGTCCCGGGGTCGCCGGGGTTCGGGGGCGGGGTCAGGCCAGGGGAGCCACCATGGGGTCGAGCGGAGCGCCAGTCTCGGATCCAGGTCGCGGCCCGCGCCTCAGCCTCCTCTTCCACCGGCGCTGGGCCGTCCCCATCCTCGCCGAACTCGAGCGCGGCCGCGGCGCCAAGCTGGTCACCCTCGTCAACCGGCTCGATGCCAGCCCCGGCTCGATCCGCGCTGCTCTCGACCACCTGCAGCAGCTCGACCTGGTGATCCCCAACCCGGGTTACGGCCACCCCATGCGCCCCGAGTACATCCTCACCCCCGCCGGCCAGCGCCTGGCTGCCCCCAGCGCCGCCCTCGACATCGTCCTCGCCCGCCGCGGCCTGCGGGAGGTCGGGCTGCGCAAGTGGTCGATGCCGACGCTGGACATCCTGCGGGCCGGCCCCGCCCGCTTCGGCCAGATCCGCTCCGGCCTCGCCGGCGCCACCGACCGCGCCCTCTCCCTCGCCCTCGGTGACCTGCAGACCGAGTCGCTGGTCACTCGGACCATGCCCGGCCGCTCCCCTGGCGCGGCATACGCCCCGACACCCCGCGCCGCCCGCCTGTGCGCGATTCTCGGGGAGTTCTAGCGATGACCCGCGGCCGGCCGGCCCCCCCGGGGCCCCCCCCCCGGGGTGGGGGGGGGGGGGGTGCGAAGGGCGGCCCCCCGCCGCCCAAAGGGCCCCACCCCGCC
>CAYMJK010000209.1:0-5281 GCA_964390535.1 uncultured Phycisphaeraceae bacterium
CCGGGCCGTTGTGGACGGTGGCGCACGGGTTCCTGCGCGGGGCCGCGGAAGTGGACGTCGCGGGGGCGGGGGCTTAGGCGGTCGCGGGGGTGGGGGTAGCGCCGGCGTGACGCCTGCCCCGGCCAGCACGCTGCGCATCGAGCGCGACGCCCCGGTGGCGACCTGGTACCGCATCGGCGGCCGGGCCGAGCGCCTTGCGCAACCCGGGACGGTGGACGAGCTGCGGCACTGCCTGGACATGGACGCGGAAGTGCGCATCCTCGGCGCGGGCGCCAATCTGCTCGTGGACGATGGCGGCGTGGGCGGGCTGGTCGTCAGCCTGATGCAGGGCGTCTTCCGGGAGTTGGTGGTCGATGAGGAGGCGTGCAGCGTTATCGTCGGCGCCGGCGTCGATCTCCGCCGGTTGATCAACGACACGGCGCGGATGGGGCTGGCCGGGCTGGAGCGCCTCGGCGGCGTGCCGGCGACGGTGGGCGGCGCCGTGCGCATGAACGCGGGCGGCGCGTATGGCGAGATCGGCGACATGGTCGAGTCGGTGCGGGCGGTCCGGCGCGATGGCGCCGAAGTGATCCTGACGCGCCCCGAGATCGATTTTGCCTACCGCTCCAGCGGGCTGGAGGATCTGATCATCATCGGCGCCCGGCTGCGCCTGCAGCGCGACGATTCGGGCGCGATCCGCCAGCGCCTCAAGACGATCATGGGCGCCAAGGGCGCCCAGCAGCCGATGGGCGCCCGCTCAGCCGGGTGCGCCTTCAAGAACCCGACGCTCGAGGCCGACATCGACGGCCTCGGCAGCGTGGGGCAGCGCATCAGCGCCGGCATGGTGATCGACCGGGCAGGGCTCAAGGGTTTGCGCGCCGGGGGCGCCTCGGTGAGCCACACACACGCCAATTTCATCGTCGCCGAGCCGGGAAAGGCCCGCGCCCGCGACGTCATCGAACTCATGGACCTCGTGCGCGAGCGGGTCGCCGATCGCTTCGGCGTCGCGCTCGAGCCCGAGGTCATCATCTGGAGCAGACGATGATTCCGCAGACCGTGCTGGTGCTCGCTGGCGGCCCCGACGCCGAACGCGAGGTGAGCCTCGAATCGGCCCGCGCCATCGCCGACGCCCTGCGCGCCGGCGAACGCTTCGCCGTCGAATACCGGGAGATCGGCCGCGCCGCCCAGGGCGAGATCTCCGCGCTGGCGGGGGACGTGATCTTCCCCGCGCTGCACGGCCCGTGGGGGGAGGGCGGTCCGCTGCAGGACCTGCTGGTCCGCGATGGTCGGCCGTTCGTTGGTGTCGCTCCCGGCCCGGCCCGCCTGGCGATGGACAAGGTGGCGACCAAGACGATCGCGGCGATCTCCGGCGTGCCGGTGACGCCGACGGCCATCTTCAACCCGGAGGACACCGGGTGCCCGTTGGCGCTGCCGGTGGCCTGCAAGCCCGTTCACGAGGGATCGACCATCGGACTGCGCCTCGTGCGCACGCCGGACGAGTGGGCCGAGGCGGCCAAGGCCATGGCCGAGGACATCGCCGAGCGCCCCGCCCGCATCTACATCATCGAGCCGCTGATCGAGGGGGACGAACTGACCGTCGGCATCCTCTGCGGGCGCCCGCTGCCGATCGTGCAGATCCAGCCGGCCGATGGCGTGTACGACTACGAGGCGAAGTACCATCGCGCTGACACGCGCTACATCGTCGGCCCGACGCTGGGGCGCGGGCGGACCGAGGCGGTGATCGACGCGGCCATGCGCATCACCGGCGCTCTCGGCTGCGCCGAACTGGCCCGGGTGGATTTCATCCTCGACCGGGCTCAGCAGCCCTGGCTGCTGGAAGTGAACACCATGCCCGGCTTCACGAGCCATTCGCTGCTTCCCATGGCGGCCCGCGCAACCGGAATGAACATGACCAGACTCTGCGAGCGGCTGGTGGACAGCGCCCTCGCCCGCGGCAGGCGCATTGGCGCCGAGAGCGCAGCAAAGCACGTCGCCTGACGCGTATTCTGATCGCGTTCCGGGCGGAAGAAAGTGGTAGAAACCGGTAGGAGCGGTAGGCCCCCACGGAGTGAGGGGCTACCCGAGACGCCCGAAACGCGATCAGAAATCGCCTGAGAAGGCATACCCTCACCCATGGCAACACGGAAGAAGAAGAAGAAGCAGCGCCGCCTGCTGGAGATCGCCTTGACGCGCGAGGGCGCGCTGCGATGGCTGAACGTCACAGCAACGGCGATCGTCTTCGGCGGGCTCGTCGCCGGCGCCGTCTTCGGCGCCCCCGCGCTGGTCGAGCGCTTCGAGCAGGGCCCGGCCGAGTCGGGTGCGGAGCGCGCTGGCGAGCACGACGAGATCATCGTCAACTGGCCAACATGGCTGCCCTCGGGCGAGCAGCAGCGCCTCGCCCAGATTGCGCGCTTCGCCCGCGACGGGGCCGGCGACCGGCCGCTGTCGGCCGAGCCGCTGCAGGCGATCGGTATCTCGCTCGAACGGGCGGGGTGGTTCGAGGCGCCGCCGCGTGTCGAGCGGGCGCCCGGCGGCGAGATCCGCGTCGAGGGAGCCTGGCTCGAGCCGCGCTTCGCCGTCCGCTGGCCGCCCACGAGCCCCACGGCCACTGGTTCGGCCCAGCAGCGCGACCTGATCGTTACGCGCGACGGGCGCCTGACGCCCATGTGGTATCCCGTCGATGGCAGCGGGCTTCCGCTCGTGATCTGCCCGAAGGTCGGCCCGCCCGCCCGGACTGATGGCGCCCCCGCCTTCGGCCGCCCGTGGGGCGACGAAGCGGTCGGCCACGCCATTGCGCTGCTGGAACTGCTCGCCGCTGAGCCGTACTTCGATCAGATCCTCGGCGTGAGCGCTGCCGAATACCCCACCAGCGGGCGCCTGCTCATCGTCACGCGGTGGGGGACCGAGATCGTCTGGGGTTCGCCGCTCGGCGTCGACGCCACGCATCGCGGCGAAGTGAAGGTCGCGCAGCGGCTCGCCAGTCTGCGCGAGTTGCAGGCCCGCTACACCCGCGTCGATGCCGCCCAGCGCCGCGTCGAGGTCTTCGGCCCATCGGTCGAAATCGACTACTCGGCAGGCCAGGGGCGATGACCGGCGGCAGCCCGGCGCCCGGGGCGAAGGCCTCGGCGCGGCAGCGCGCCCGCGCCCGCCAAGCAAGCGAGCGCGCCGATCGCTGGGCCCATCGCCGGGCCGAGCCGCGCATGCTCGCCTTCGCCTGGACGGTCTACCTGCTCGGCGCAACCGGGCTGACATTCGCCCGCATCGGGCTCGTCGAGCCGGTGGACGCACAGGTGTATCGCGCGGCAGCGCGGGCGCTGCTGCTGACAGTGGCGATCGGCGCCTGCGCCCTGTGGCCGATGGTCCGCCTGAGTCAGCAGATCCCTCGGCGGCCGCTGTTGGCGACGTTCAAGGATCTGCTCGTGATCGTGGCGCCGATGCAGGCGGTGATCTGGGGGCAGGCGCTGCTCTCGGGATGGCCGCTGGCGTCGATCGGGGCGGTCTCGCTGGCGCTGGCCGCGTGGACCGGGATCGCGGGGGGCGCCCTCGCGATCACCCTCGCCCCCGGGCCGGGCGGGGTTTCGGCCGCGCGGCGGATCGGGGGGATGGTGGCGGTCCTGGGGGTGACCGCGGCGGGGAGCATTGCCGCGCTGCAACTGGGGATCGAGGGCGCCGCGGGCCTGCTCACCCCCTACACGGTTCCCTTCAGCCTGGTCGGGGAGACCCTGACGGCGGGGTTCGCCCGCGGCCCGGGCGGCGGGCAGTGGCAGGCGGTGGTGGGGCTGTGCCTCATCGCCCCCGCGCCCTGGCTGGTCGCCGCGGCCCTGGGCCCCCACGCCCACCGGGGCCCCAGGTCCCTCCCGCTGGCTGAGACCGCGCCGACCCGGTAGAGTGATGTCCCTATGACCCCGACGACCCGGCCCTTTTGCGGCCGGGTCGATCTTTGGAGGCCCGGCCATGGACCTGATGACTCAGGACGAGAAGAAGCAGATCGAGGCCCGGCTGGCGGAGCTGATCGCCAACCGCAAGAAGATCTCGACGCGGATCGCCGAGGCCCGGGAGCTCGGCGACCTCAAGGAGAACGCCGAGTATCACTCCGTTCGCGAGCAGCAAGGGCTGGAGGAGGCGGAGATCCGGCGTCTGGAAGGGCGGCTGTCGAAGGCGCAGGTGGTGGACAACGACGTCGCCCGGGATGCCGCGGTGGTGTTCCTCGGGTCGATGGTGCGCATCCGCGAGGTGGGGTCCGATGAGCTCGAGACGCTCAAGGTCGTCGGCGAGTTCTCCGAGAACCCGCCCGACGACTACGACGAGGTCACGGTGACCAGCCCGATGGGCGAGGCGCTGATGAAGGCGCGGGTGGGCGAGACCGTGCGCGTGGACGCCCCGCGCGGGGTGAAGCGGTTCGAGGTGATCGAGATTCTGTGAGCGGGGTGGCCCGGCGCATCATCATCGCGGCGGCGATCGCGCTTGCGGCGGGCGCGGTGATCAATGTCGCGGTGGCCTGGACGATCGCGGCTCGGGCGAAGCCGCAGTGGAAACAGTGGGGGACCATCGGGGCGCCGTGGCGATTCGCGCCGCCGGCCGGATGGCCGGAGATCTCCAGCGCCGGCTACGGGTACAGCAGCGCCGGCTGGGCCCGCGGGGATGAGTTCGCGGCTGACGCGGACGGGGGCGATGGCTATCACGCCAGTTGGTTCGACGCCGGCTGGCCGCGGCCGTCCATGCGGACGCTGCGCCATGAGCGCGTGCCCGCGAGCGCTGTGCCCACATCGGTTCCGCCGCCGACGTCTCCGGCGACACCAGGTCTGTTCGCGATGAGCGACGGGACCCCGCCGATGGCGCCGATCTGGCCGGGCTTCGTGCGCAACACGCTGCTGTACAGCGCTGCGGTGGGCGTGCTTGCGGCGCCGGTACTGCTGGTTGCGCCGGTGCGACGCCGATGGCGGGCGCGGCGCGGGCGCTGCCCGCGATGCGGGTATGAGCTTGCGGGGCTGGAGATGTGCCCGGAGTGCGGCTCGGCGACCGCCTGATTATGAGGTCGATGATAATCGGTTGTTGACTTGAAGTGAGGCATCGAGGCACGCGGCATCGAGGCATCGAGCGGGATCAGGGTGGGTCGTGGGTGTTGTCGGGGCTCGGGGTGGTGGCGCCCTGAAGTTGGGCGCGGAGTTGCATGGGGTTGAGGGCGGCGCCGGCATCCTGGAGGACTTCGTCGGGATCATTGAAGTCGTCGTCGATGTCGGCGCGGTCGTCGTGGGTGTCGTTGCTGTCGGGGGTGTGGGGATCGTCGTTGCTGTCGGGATGG
>CAYMJK010000210.1:0-4275 GCA_964390535.1 uncultured Phycisphaeraceae bacterium
CGCAGGGCGACGCTGACGCTTGGGGAGTATGACAGCGAGGGGCGTGTCGAGCCGCTGCGCGTGATGCGGGTCGCCGCGGGCGTGCGCCGGGCGGGGGAGGACCGCTACGCCATCTGGCTGCGCGAGGTGGACGAGGGCGCCTCGGCGGCGGTGCTGACGCCGGTGGAGTTCGAGGGCGCCATCGACGCCAGCGCCCCGCAGGCGAAGATGCTGTCCGGTTCGCTTGCCGGCGTCAACTTCGCCGACTGGCCGCCGGAGTCGATCCCTGCGCAGTTGCGCCACGACTACCGGCGGTTTGCGCCCTCGGGGTCTCTGCACAGCGCGAGCTTCGAGTATGACGAGGGCGCCGGCGCCTTCCGGCTCACGCTGGACATCGCGGGCCGGCGGCCGGGGGAAGCGCCGGTGCGGTTCACCATGCCGCTGGGCTCGCGGGAGGATGGCAAGCCGGACCTCATCGTGCCGGTGGAGGCGACGGGACAGGTGCGGGCGGTGTGGCGCGACACAGGGGTGACCTGGGAACAGGCGCAGGCTGCGCCCGCGCCCGGCCCCGCGGATCATCGCTGGAGCCTCGTCTCGGAACTGTCGGGCTCGCTGCTGGGGGCGCCGTGCGCTGTCGAGATCGGGTACTGGTTCGGCGGCGACGAGCTTGCCTATTACGACGTGGAGGCGACGAGCACGGCGCCGGTTCCGCTGGACCCGGAGCGCTGGGTCGGACGCGTGCCCGAGGCGATCCTTGACGAGATCCGGCGCTTCGACATCGACGGAGTCGGCGATGTCTGGCTGCGGGCCGGGCGCGACGCCGAGACGCCGGAATTCGTCGAGACGGGCCTCGCGATCCACGACACCAGGGCCATCTACCACAACTTCCAGTACCCGATCGAGCAGGTGCAGGGAGACATCAACTTCCGCAACGGCGACGTGCGGATCGCGCTGACGGGGCAGACACCCGGCGGAACGCCGGTGCGCATCGACGGGGACATGCGCATCGGGGACGCCATCACGATGGATCTGGTGGCCGCCGGCCAGGGCGTGCCGTACGACGACGCCATGATCGCCGCGCTCAATCACCGCAGCGAACACATCATCGATCTGCTGCTGTACGAGGAGGGGCTGGAGGCGTGGCGCCAGCGGGGGCTGCTCACCGAGCCGTTCGAGGTCGGCGGGCACGCCGATGTGGACATTCACCTCACGCTCGACACTGCCGAGTCGAGTGAAGTTGGCGTCACGATCGACATCCGCGCCGAGCGCATTGGCGTGCGCAACCGGCATTTCCCGCTGCCGGCCGTCGGGCGCAGTGTGCACGTCCGGGCCATCAAGGAGCTGCGCCGGACGCTCCCGGATGGCAGCGTCCAGCCCGAATCGCTCGTCTTCCGCCCCGTCAGCGCACACTTCACCACGCTCGCTGGCGGGTCGCTGGATGCAATGAACACGATCGTGCGCATCCCGACAGATGACCCGGCGCAGTTGCAGGCGGATGTCCGCATCGATGCAGAGGGGCTGACGATCAGCGATCTCATGATCGCCGCGATCCCGGGTCACGATCCGGGCGATGCGGACGATCCGGGCGCGGCCCAGGCCGACGGCTCGGCCGACCAGCCGCGGCTGGATGGCCGCTCGATCGCCGCGCGGCTTCGTCCCTACGGCGTTGCCGGCGGCATCGCGACCATCCAGCGCCCTCCCGGCGGGCCGACCGCGGTGCGTGTGAGCGTCGAGGTCGATGGCGGAGTGCGCCCGCCGCCGCTCTCGGGGGAGGGAGGCGGGACCTCGATCGAGATCGGCGAACTGACCGGCGCCGTCAACATCTCCCGCGAGGAGGTTCAGGTCAGCCTGCGAGGCAGGCCGGCGGGGGGGTCGGGTTGGATCACGACCGCGGTGAGCGTTCCCCTCGGCGAGGCGGACGAGACGACGATCCGGGCCGAGGCGCTGGGCCTGGACGTCACCGCGTCGATTGAAAGCCTCATCAACGTCTTTCGCCCGGCCGAGGCGCGGCGGCTCGCCGCCTTCAAGGCGGCAGCGCATCCCGGAGGGCTCGTCGACGCGACGCTCACGCTCGGGGCAGCCGTCGGGGGAGAGCCGCTGCGCATCGTCATCACGAACCTGGTCGATCCGGCGATGGATCTGCTCGGGGGGCGCATCGGCGCCCCGCTGCTCAGCGGCAGGCTCGTGATCGACCAGGGGGCGCCCGGCGCCATCGGGCTCGAGCAGCTTCGCGGGGAGTTCACCTTCGACGGCGAGCCGCTCGGCCTGCTGGAGCTCTCCGGCGAGTATGCGATCGATCCGGAGCAGACGCGCATCATGCGCATCGACTACGAGGACGCACACATCGAATCCCCGCTCATCGCAGCGCAGATCCAGCGCGTCGGCGGCGACGGGCCCGGCAGCCTGTGGCGCGACGCCGCCCCCGCCGGCCTCGCCAGCGGGTGGCTGAACATGGTCACGAGCATGACCCAGGATGGGCCGCAGGCGCGAGTCAGCGCCCTGCGCATCGAGCCACACACGCTCTCGTGGATGCGCAACGGCGTGCGCGGCCGGCCGACGCACGTCTCCGGCGTGATCACCGGCGAAGCGGAGGGCGACGGACTGGGCGGCGTGGCAGAGCAGATTCATCTTGCCGGGCCGCGCTGGGAGGCGCTGGCCGAGGGGCCGTGGCGGCTCGACGCCGAGCATGGGCTCAGCGCGACGCTGGCGCTGCGCGGCCACCTCGACCCGCCGGCGCCTGATGCGCCGCCCGATGCCCCGGCGCCCGATCTGATCCCGCCGGGGCTGCGCGCGGCTCTGCCCGAGGCCGCGGTGGAGGCGATCGACACCGTGCGCGCGCGCGCCGATGGCCGGGCAACGCTGACGGATGCCGTGTGGCGGTTCCGCGGCGGGACGCCACCGGAGGCGGCGCCGGCGTTCGAAGGCCGGCTCCGGCTCGACTCTGCCGCGGGCGGGCCCGGACACGTCGTGCAACTCGAGGATGCGGAGGCGTGGATCTCGGTGCAGCCGTCGCCGGGAGAGGGGCCGCCAGGGCTCGATGCCCCGCTCGGGCCCATGGAAATGCTTGTAAGCTTCGAGGAGGGCGTGATCTGGGGGCTGCCATTGACCGGCGGGCGCGCCATCGTGAGGTCCGGCGAGGCGCCGGGCCTCCTCCACCTGCCGATGGTGAGCGCCGACAGCGCCGGAGGGCGCATCACCGCCCATGGCGAGGCCCGGCGGATCGGGGACAACTGGACCTACAGCGCGCAGCTCATCAGTTCCGGCGTGCCGGTTTCCACGATCGCGCGGGCGGTGCGCTCCGGGATCGGTGGCGTTGCGCCGTCGGCGCCGGAGACGCCCGAGTCCACGCAGGGCGTGCTCGACCTGCGCTTCGGCGTCGAAGGGGTGCTTGGCGACCTCCGGAGCCGGCGCGGCGCCGGATCGCTGCGGATCAGCGGGGGCTCGCCGGTGAACCTCCCGCCGGCGCTGCGCCTGCTCGTGTCCACCGCCAACGCGCGGCTCGCGGTCGCCCCATATGACCACATCGAAGCGAACTTCTTCCTCGAGGGCGACGTCTTTGGGTTCCCCTCGTTCTCGATGAGCAGCCGCGATGTCGTCATCCTGGGATACGGGCTGATGTCATTTGCCGATGGCGCAGTGCAACTGGTGGCGACCAGCGCTCCCCTCGGCGCCGAGCCGATGGGCGGCGAGTTGGTGCGCGGCGTGCGCGACCTGTTCTTTACCGCCTACGTGGGGGGGAGCATCGACGATCCGCAGGCCCTGAACCTCCCCCCCCGCGACCGCCTGCCGGCCCCACTGCGCCAGTTCCTGCGCCAGCTTCAGGGCGGGCTGACCGAGCGCGAGTGGCTGATGCGCCA
Source organism: uncultured Phycisphaeraceae bacterium (assembly GCA_964390535.1). Lineage (GTDB taxonomy): Bacteria > Planctomycetota > Phycisphaerae > Phycisphaerales > UBA1924 > CAYMJK01. Next base: position 3,837 of record CAYMJK010000210.1, read on the forward strand.
GCTCCGCGACCATTCCGTCGGCGAGCCCAAGCCTACTCATCGCCGATCGCAATAGGCAGCGGCGGGAATCGTCCGAACTTCGACGGATTCGGCGCCGGGGCGCCCTTTCCGCCAGCCGCACTGGTCATTCCCAACGCCTACCGTCCCCCCACATGCCCGCAGAGCCGAACAGCCAGCATTCAGACCGACAGCAGCCCGGCCGACAGCAGCAGCCCAACCGGCAGCAACTCGACGAGCCGGATTCGGTCGCGCCGCTGGATGAAAGCGCCGCCCCGCCCGAGCAGCCCGAGCAGCGCCGCGCCGATGACCCGGACATCGTCGAGTCGATCGAGAACCTGATCGAGGCGGTGGGCGCAGCGCGGGCCTCCTTCGACGCCCGGCTGGTGCGTGACCTCATGGTCACCGCCCTCAAGCTCATCCCGGATGGCCGCGACACCGG
>CAYMJK010000211.1:0-2841 GCA_964390535.1 uncultured Phycisphaeraceae bacterium
AAGCCCTACCACCCGGAGCCGCCGGTCCGTTTGAACCGGGGTCATCGGGCTTCGCCACCACCCTTTTGACGCAGCTGGCGCGGGTCAGAGCGCGGGTCAGCGCGGGTCAGACGGCGCTTTCTGAGGGCGCGAAAAAACGCCGTAACCCCTTGGGATTACGGCGTTTAGCCCGAAGTGGAGGCGACGTGACTCGAACACGCGACCTCTTCCATGCCATGGAAGCGCTCTACCAAAACTGAGCTACGCCCCCGGGTTGTCGCCCCGGCCGGCCCTGGGCCCCGCCGCGGCAAGGGAATGAAACGGCCGAAGGGGCCGGGGGTCAAGCGGGCACGGCTGGAATGGGGCCGGTAGCACGGCGTCCAGCCCCAGCGTGGCACGGGCTTCCAGCCCGTGTCCCCGTCTGCACGGGCTTCCAGCCCGTGCCCTCGTCCGCATGCACTCTGCCCAACGCCTCCACCCGCGACCCGACGGGCGCCGCCGCCCGCGGTCGACCCGCGATCCCCGACGATCCCCCACCCCCGCCCCCGCCAAAGTTTCGGCCGCCGAAACTCATACCATCGCCCCCAAGAGGATCCCAATGCCCGACGACGCCCCCAAGCATTTCATCCGCCAGAAGATCGACGAGGATGTCGCCGCCGGCCGTTGGGGGCCCGCGGGCGACGCCGCGGTCGTCCGCACCCGCTTCCCCCCGGAGCCCAACGGCTACCTGCACATCGGGCACACCAAGAGCCTCTGCCTCAACTTCGGCCTCGCGGAGGCCTGCGGCGGCGCCTGCAACCTGCGCTTCGACGACACCAACCCGGTGAAGGAAGAGCAGGAATACGTGGACTCCATCATCCGCGATGTTCGCTGGCTCGGCTTCCGCTGGGCGGGGGCGACGGGGGCGGCGGGGGAGGAAACCGGCGCTCCCAGCGCTCGCGGCGTGCTCTTCGCGAGTGATTACTTCCAGCAGATGTACGACTGGGCGGTCGAGCTCGTCCGCAAGGGGCTCGCCTACGTGGACGAGCAGTCGGCCGAGGAGATCCGGCGCGGCCGCGGCACGCTCACCGAGCCGGGGGCGCCATCGCCGCATCGCGACCGCCCGATCGAGGAGAGCCTGGATCTGCTGGAGCGCATGCGCCGCGGCGAGTTCCCCGATGGCGCCAAGGTGCTGCGGGCGAAGATCGACATGGCCAGCGGCAACGTCAACCTGCGCGATCCGGTGATGTACCGCATCGTCAACGCCCGCCACCACCGCACCGGCGATGCCTGGCACATCTACCCGATGTACGACTGGGCCCACGGCCTCGAGGATTCCCTCGAGGGAATCACCCACTCGATCTGCACGCTCGAGTTCGAGGATCACCGACCGCTCTATGACTGGTTCATCGAGGCGATCAATCGCGGCCGGACCGCCGATGGCGCCAGCGAGTGGGGAAAGCGCATCCACCACCCGCAGCAGATCGAGTTCGCCCGCCTGAATCTCAACTACACCGTCATGAGCAAGCGCAAGCTGCTCCGGCTCGTGACCGAGGGCCACGTCCGCGGCTGGGACGACCCGCGCATGCCCACCGTGAGCGGCCTCCGCCGGCGCGGCTGCACCCCCGAGAGCATCCGCGCCTTCGCCGACGAGACCGGTGTCACCAAGTTCAACGCCGTCATCGATGTCGCCCGCCTCGAGAACGCCGTGCGCGACGACCTCAACCGCCGCGCCCCCCGCCGCATGGCCGTGCTGCGCCCGCTCAAGGTCATCATCGAGAACTGGCCCGCAGGCGAGGGCGGGCAGCCGCATGCCGAATGGCTGGATGCCATCAACAATCCCGAGGATGCCGCCGCCGGCGCGCGCAAGGTCCCCTTCACCGGCGAACTCTACATCGAGCAGGATGACTTCATGGAGGATCCCCCGAAGAAGTTCTTCCGGCTGGCGCCCGGCGCCGAGGTCCGCCTGCGCTACGCCTACTGGATCACCTGCACCGGCGTCGAGAAGGATGCCGCCGGCGCCATCACCGCCATCCGCGCCACCTACGACCCGCAGACCAGGGGCGGGGACAGCCCACCCCCGGATGCCGAGGGCAAGGTGCGCAAAGTGAAGGGCACGCTGCACTGGGTCAGCGCGCCACACGCCGTCGATATCGAGGCCCGCCTCTTCGACCGCCTCTTCAACGCTGAAAGCCCGGACCGCGCGCCGAAAAACGCCCCCGACGGCTGGGATTTCATTCAGAACCTGAACCCGGACTCGCTGGAGATCGTCCGCGCCAAAGCCGAGCCGGCGCTGCTGGAGACCGGCGGCGAACCGGCGTGGCCCGATGGCATCCGCCGCTTCCAGTTCGAACGCCTCGGCTACTTCTGCATCGACCCCGACAGCGCCGGCGAGCGGCTGGTGCTGAACCGGACGGCGACGCTCAAGGACACGTGGGCGAAGGTGGCGGGGAAGTAGCAAAGCGAAAGGCGAAAGGCGAAGATCCGGACTTGTGCCGCGGCGCGGCAGGGACGTGATCGCCGCCGCACATGCGCCAACAATCGGCATGAACCTCACCCGCGCACTCGCCGTCTGCCTCATCGCCTTCGGCCTCGCCGGCGTCTCGGTCGCCCTCGGATTCATCTATCTCGACTTCGTCCGGCGCGAAGGCGCCTGGGTCGATCTGCACACGCTCCCCCGCAGCGCTGCCGACGAGGAACGCCAGCGCATCCTGGAAGCCTGGCGCGACCCAGGTCGCGGCTGGCCTGCGCTCATCGCCGGAACCGCCGGCGTCGCCATGCTGGGCGCCGGCCTCACCATCGCCATCTTCGAACTCCCCCCCTTCCGCCCCCGCCCCGCGCCCTGAACCGCCGGCACCTTATGCCACGCGTGCCACCGATGTC
>CAYMJK010000212.1:0-2921 GCA_964390535.1 uncultured Phycisphaeraceae bacterium
TGGTGTCGGTGACGGCGGAGGAGGCGCAGCGGACGCTGAGCGGGCTGTTTCAGTCGCTGCCGGAGGACCGGCGCCCGGCGATCATCCCGCTCGCCGAGCAGAGCAAGATTTCGGTGGTGGCGCCGCCGGCGCTGCTGGCGCAGGCGTCGGCGCTGCTGGGGGAGATCGATCCGGGAGCGGGGGGGCAGCCGCGGACGGCGACGGCGGAGCGCGTGACGCGCGCGATCGCGCTGGAGCGGGTCGAGGCGCGGGAAGTCGAGCAGATGGTGGGCCGGCTGCTGACAGCGCGGCAGCGGGCGGTGGTGAGCTACGCGGTGGCGCCAGGGGGGTCGCGGCTGCTGGTGAGCGGGCCGGCGGGTGATGTCGCGTCGTTCGAAAGCCTTGTGCGGAGCCTGGATGCCGCGGACGCCCGCGATGTCGATGTGCGGATCGTGACGATCGGGGCTGCGGATCCGGCGGCAGCGCTGGCCCGGGCCCGCGAGCTGGACGCGCTGACGCCGCAGGCCGAGAGCGATCCGGTGGAGGCGACGCTGGCGGAGGGCTCGCGGGAGCTGACGCTGGTGGGGCGCCGTGCGGCGGTCGAGCGGTTCATGAGCCGGCTGCGGGAGGTGGAGACGGGCGCGCAGATCGAGCGCGAGTCGCGCCGGTACGAGCTGGCGCGGGCGCTTCCGAGCGAGATAGGGCCGCGGCTGGAGCGGCTGGCGGCGCCGCTGCTGCGGCCGGAGGATGGGGCGGCGTATGTGGCGCCGGAGGTGATCGCGCTGGATGAGCTGGGGGCGCTGGTGGTGCGCGCGCAGCCGGACCAGTTCGGGGCGCTCGAGGAGCTGATCGCGCAGCTCGATGAGCCGCAGGAGGCGGGGCAGTTCCGCATCATGCGGGTGCGCGGGGGGGATCCGCGGGAGCTGGCCGATCGGGCCCGGGCGCTGTACGACGAGCAGACGAGGCACATGGACCCGGCCCAGCTCGGGGAGCTGACGGTGACGGCCGATGCCGCGGCGGGCGCCCTGATCATCCGCGGGTCGTCGATGGCGACGGGGCTGTACACGAACATCGTGAGCCAGCTCGAGCAGCTCACGCCGCCGCAGCGGACGACGCGGCTGCTCGATGTTCGCAACGCGGAGGCGGAGGCGGTGCTGGCGCCGCTGCGCGAGCTGCTGGCGTCGGCGGACCCGATCGACCCGGCGCGGGCGGCGCCGGCGCCGACGATCTCGGTGGTGGAGCAGACGAACTCGCTGCTGGTGACGGCGGAGCCGGCGCAGCACGATTTGATCCGTGATTTCGTGGGGCGGCTGGACCAGATCGAGCCGACGGACCTGCCGCCCTTGCGGCTACTGCAGCTTCGGGCGGCGGATGTCACGGCGATCGCGGACATGCTGCGCCGGCAGTACGACGCCCGGCCGCAGGCGGACCGCGTCGGTCGGCCGGTGGAGATCCGGTCGGACGCCGGGACGAACACGCTGATCGTGTCGGCGCACGAGGATCTGTTCGAGGAGATCAAGGCGTTCGTCGAGGAGGTGAACGAGGAGAACCGGGAAGGGCCCGAGCGGGCGCCCTTGCTGTTCCCGCTGAAGGTGGCGCGGGCGGTGGATGTGGCGCAGGCGATGGGGACGCTGTATCCGGAGCCTCCGATCCCGATGGACCGGCGCGGGCAGCCGATGCCGTGGCTGCAGCAGCCGCGGCAGGTGACGGTGTCGGCCGACCCGGGGAGCAACTCGCTGATCATCGATGCGCCGGTGGAGATGCACGAGTCGATCACGGCGCTGGCGGCGCAGCTCGACCGGGTGCAGGCGCCGCCGACGGCGGAGCTTCGGACATACCGGGTGATCGGGGCGGACCTGGAGGCGATCAGCCGGACGCTGAGCGGGATGGCGCGGCAGGGGATCCTGAGCACGCCGGCGCAGCCGGGGAAGCAGCCGGCGCAGGTGCTGATCGAGACGGAGCCGCGCAGCGGGACGCTGATCGTGGCGGGGGACGAGACGACGTTTGCGCGGGTCGAGCAGATGCTGGAGGATCTGTCGGCGGTTCCGGTGGAGAAGCAGCTTCGCATCGTGCCGATCGCCAACGCGGAGGCGGGGGCGGTGCGCGACCGGGCCCTGGCGATCTACCAGGCGCAGGTGGCGCAGCTTCCCGGCGCCGGGGCGGTGGACATCTCGGTGGACGAGTCGAGCAACGCCCTGGAGATCGTGGCGGACGGCGAGTCGATGGAGCGGTTTCTGGGGGTGATCGACGAGTTGCAGCGGCAGGCGGGGCCGCCGCGGGATGTGCGGCTGATTCAGCTCCAGCGGGCGAAGGTGTCGGAGGTGATCGAGTTTCTGCGGGAGTTGGTGGAGGCGAGCGAGTCGATCCAGTCGCAGGGCGGGCCCGATCCGGTCTTCGAGCCGATCGCGACGACCAACAGCCTGCTGATCGCGGCGCAGCCGATGCAGTTCGCGATCATCGAGCAACTGGTGCAGAGCCTGGACAATCAGCAGACGGCCGAGCGGCCGCCGCTGCGGATCCTGCGGCTGCGGACGACCGACGCGGCGAATCTGGCGAGCGTGCTGACGCGGTCGTATCAGCAGCGGCCGCCGGAGGCGCGGCTGGCGCAGCCGGTGGACATCGAGGCGGACCCGGCGACGAACACGCTGATCGTCTCGGCGCACCCGGAGGTGTTGCCGGAGATCGAGGCGATCGTCAGCGATCTGAACAATGCGCGGGCGATGGACGACCAGGATCGGGTGATCCGGATCTTCCCGCTGACGCACGCGCGGGCGGAGGATCTGGCGGAGACGATCGACCAGATGTATCCGGCGCCGCCGGTCCCGATCGATCCGCGGACGCGCCGGCCGCGGCCGGATCTGCAGCAGCCGCGCGAGGTAGTGGTGCGGGCCGATCGCGGGACCAACGCGCTGATCGTGGACGCCCCGGCGAGCCGGCTGGCC
>CAYMJK010000213.1:0-5755 GCA_964390535.1 uncultured Phycisphaeraceae bacterium
AGCATCCACGCCAGTTCACCGTACCCCGTGTCGATCGCGTGCACCTTCGCGGCGCCCGCCTGCAGCAGGCAGTCGGTGAAGCCGCCGACATTGCAGCCGAAGTCGGCGCAGATCAGGCCCGTGGGATCGACCGCAAAGGCGTCCAGAGCGTGGCGCAGCTTGAGGCCGCCGCGGCTGACGTAGTTCGGTTGGTCGGGCGCGGGCACGGCGATCGAAGAATAGGACGGATGGGACCTATAGGACCTATTGGTCAGACGCTGCCGACCGGCACGCCCACGATCGACACGCCGAGCCGGTCGGCCAGCTCGATGACATCTTCCTTGTCGATCATGATCACATCCCCCGCGGCCAGCGCCAGGCAGCGGCCGCCCGCGGCGTGGAGGTTGAGCACCGTCTGCTCGCCGATGGTCGGCACATCGCTGCGCCGGTCGTGGCCGCAGCGGGCGCCCTTGCACAGTGTCCACCCGGTCGCGCGGCAGAGTTCGCCGACGCGCTGAATCATCCGGTCGGTGCCCTCGACGGCCTCGACGGCGATCACATCCCGCTCGCGCACGGCGATCGCCTGCCCGATGTCCAGCCGCAGCAGTTCCACGAGCTGCGGCCAGACGAATTCGATGTCGGCCTGCTGCTCGGGCGTCGGCTGGCGCCTGGTCATCACTCCGGCGGTGGCAAGTTCATCCGGGATCGGCATCGTCGAGTCCAGCAGTTGCACGCCGCAGCGGTCAAGCTCGTTGGCGATGGCGCCGAGCACCGCGTGCGAGCGGCGGTCGTGACGGAGGCGCCTGTACCAGGCGATGGCGGTGCGCCGGTCGGGCACATTGCGCAGGATGCGGAGGGGGTCGTGCATGAGGCGGGCCTTGTCCACCCGGCCCACCATGATCGCGTGACGGACGTTCTGCCGGCGCAGGGCCTGCCCCCACGAGCCGACGCGCAGCAGCCCCACTTCGCGGAAGCTGTCGCACAGGGCGGGCAGCTCCCGCTCGTACTGCCGCGCAAGCCCCAGGCCGCAGACGCGGTGGCCCGCCTCGCGCAGCCCTTCGGCGACGCGGATCGGCAGGCGCCCTCCGCCGGCGATGAGGCCGATGGCGGTCGGCGGGGGCGGGGGATCGGGCAGGATGATGATCGGGCGTGGCATCCGGGGCCCAGGAACTCCTTGAGGGGAGCAAGTGTATCGCCGCGCCGGCCGGTCCGGGCCGAGGGGTCCGGGGGCCGCCCCCCGGCGGCTGTCGGAAGCCGCCGCCAGTTGGAATCGGCGCCGGGCCCCTCAGCCGATGATTCTGGGCGTGCCCCCGCCCCGCCCGGTCAACCAGGAGCCACCCCCGAGCCAGCCGGCGCCGACGGTCCCGCCGGCCGGCCCGCCGGAGATCGCGCAGGGGCTGCGCCCCTGGATCGGGGTCCGCTTCCTCTGCGCCGGGCAGTACCTGCGGGTCTACCGCAACAAGAGCGGCGACGCCTACCTCGCCGGCTGCCCCCGCTGCGGCAGGACGGTGCGGTTCCGGGTCGGCGACGGGGGCATCGAGCAGCGGTTCTTTGATGTGAGCTGCTGAGGGGAGAGGGCGCCGGGGAGCGGCCCCGGGTGGCCCAGGCGTCTCGCCTCTGCGTGCGTGGCACATTGCCTCGGCGATGGCCGCATGGGTCAAGTGATCGCACACCGGCGCCCGAGATCGGCGCCCGTCCCATACATGAGGCCCACATGATGCATTCCAGATTTCACCCCGCGACGACCGCCCTCGTTCTGGCCTTGGCCGCCGGCGCCGCGCTGGGCCAGGAAGTCACCTTGACCCGTATTATCGGCAACGGCGACCTGCTGCCCAACGGCGAGACCTTCGGCGGCGGCGGCAAGCCCGCCATCGATGGCGATTACGTCACCATGAACGCCAGTTCGCCCAGCGGCTACCGGGCGATCATCGCCTACCACATCCCTACGGGCGAGATCGCCACTCTCGCCGACACGGCGTCGATCAGCCCGACCTGGGGCGAGGCCTTCAAGACATTCGGCAACCCGTCCATCAACAATGATGTCGTGGTCTACCCCGGCGCAGCGCCGCTGCTTACCAGCGAGTGGGACGGGCTTTATCGCACGAGGGTGGACCAGCCAGGGACCATCCGTGTCGTCATCGACGAGTTCTTTCCTGAGGTCCGGATACCCACGCTTCAGGCGATGAATGACCTGGGCGTCGCCTATCGGGACAAGGGGTTTGCCCGCGAGCCGATCTACTTCACCGACTTCGGCGGCGCCATCGAGCCGGTGGCCACCCCGGGAATGCCCACTCCCGATGGCGGCGCCTACATCGAGATGGATCCGCCCGTCGCCGGCGGCGATCTGGTCGCCTTCCAGTGCATCGCGGCCCGCAACGAATTGCCGCTCTGGAGCGCGTACGTGTGGAACGCCCGCACGCTCGAGAGCCAGCTCATCCTCCAGGAGAATCAGCCGGTCCCCGGCCAGCCAGGCAAGGTCTTCGAGTACGTGTACGTTGCCGACACCGACGGCGAGCGCACGCTCGTGAGCGGCCGCTACGGCCAGCTTCACGATGTTTACGAAGCCGTCTACACATGGGATGGCGGGAACCTCGAGTTCGTGATCGACAGCGACACGCCGGCGCCCGGTGGCGGGACCTTCGAGCAGGTCCAGCCCATCGCCATTGATGGCGACCTGATCCTCTTCGTGCCCGGGGAGTTTTCGACCGCGCCGCGTGGCCTCTACGGCATGCACATCGGTGGCGAGCCCTTCCTCATCTTCGGCCGCGACCAGACGATCGGTGGCGAGTTCATCATCGCTGCCAGCACGACCGAGGTCGGGCTCTCGGGCAATCGCGTCCTGCTCACAGCGGCCCTCGACCGCCTGGGCCGCACCGCGTTCTACGTCGCCGAGATCGACTTCGACACCTGCGCCGCGGACATCAACGGCGACGGCGTGCTGGACTTCTTCGACTTCCTTGAGTTCCAGAACCTGTTTGCCTCGGGCGATCCTCGCGCGGACTTCGACGGAAGTGGATCGTTGGACTTCTTTGACTTCCTCGCTTTCCAGAACGCGTATGCGGCAGGCTGCCCGTAGCGGCGGCAGCGGCGCCGCCGTCCAGCATCACACATTGCCATACAGGAGGCCCACCGATGACTATCCCCCGTTCCGCGACAGCCGCCTTCATTCTGGCCCTCGTCGCAGGCGCGGCGCCCGGCCAGGAGGTCACCTTTATCCGCATAATCGGCAACGGCGACCTGCTGCCCAACGGCGAGACCTTCGGCGGCGGCGGCCTGCCCGCCATCGACGGCGATTACGTCGCCATGAACGCCGGCTCGCCCAGCGGTTACCGGGCGATTATCGCCTACCACATCCCCACGGGCGAGATCACCATCCTCGCCGACACCACCTCGATCAGCCCGACCTGGGGCGAGGCCTTCAAGACGTTCGGCAATCCCTCGATCTGCGAGGGCGAGGTGGTCTACCCCGGCGCAGCGCTGTTGTTCACCAGTGAGTGGGACGGGCTCTACCGCACGCCCGTCGACCGCGCCGGTGACATCCACACCGTGGTCGATGAACTCCATCCCTTCGTCATCACTCCGACGCTCCAAGCCATCAACGACCATGGCGTGGCATACACCGAGAAGGCCGCCGCCCGCGGGCCGATCTACTTCACCGACCTCGGCGGCGCCGTGGAGCCCGTCGCCCTGCCGGGCGCCCCCACGCCCGATGGTGGCGTCTACGGCAGCATGGACCCGCCCGTGGCCGGGGGCGACCTGGTCGCCTTCCAGGAGTTCTCGCCCTACAGCGTGTACGCATGGAACGCCCGCACGCGCGAGACCGACCTTGTGATCCAGGTGGGCCAGCCTGTCCCGGGCCAGCCCGGTGAGGTCTTCGAGGTTGTCGATGTGGCGGACACCGACGGTCAGCGGACGCTGGTCACCGGCGCCTACGGCCAGCTTCACGACACATACCGCGGCATCTACGCGTGGGATGGCAGCACCTTGGAATTGCTGGTGCAGAACACCGATCCTGTCCCTGGCGGCGGCGGCACGAGCTTCGAATCGATCTATCCGCTGGCGATCGATGGCGATCTTGCCGTCTTCAGGTCCGAGGGCATCCTCGGCGAGCACAACGCCATCTTCGGCGTACGGGTAGGCGGCGAGCCCTTCCTGATCGTCGGCCGCGACCAGATGGTCGCCGGCGACCTCATCATCCATGCCATGGCCAGCGATGTGGCGCTCTCGGGCAATCGCCTGCTCTTCAACGGGCGGCTCGATCTCATAGGACGCACCGCCTATTACATCGCTGAACTTGACTTCGATACCTGCGCCGCGGACCTCAATGGCGACGGTGTGCTTGACTTCTTCGATTTCCTGGCGTTCCAGAACTTGTTCGCCGCGGGCGACCCCCGTGCGGACTTCGATGGGAGTGGGTCGTTGGACTTCTTTGACTTCCTCGCCTTCCAGGACGCGTTCGCCGCCGGATGCCCGTGACAAGCGACGTCCTGCCGCGATTGGCTGGTGTACCTGGCTGGGGCACGAGGGAGTATCGCGCTGCCGGGGGGGCGGCGCCACGTGTCCCTGCCGCCCCACTCGGACGGGCGAGACGCCTGTCCCACCCGGCGTCCCACCCTGTGCCAACGGCCAATCCCACCCGCCTGTCACCCGGCGTCCGGCCCCGGGCGATAGGATTGCTCGATGTCAGGGATGATGCCGCAGGGATATGAGATTGCCCGTCCGACGGGCCTGTGCGCTGCCACGGGGGGGGCGATCGCCGTCGGCGAGCAGTACATGGCGGCGCTGGCCGAATCCGATGCCGGGGTCGCCCGCATCGACTACTCCCTCGGCGCCTGGGCCGGCGGCGCCCGGCCGGCTCGCCTCTTCGCCTGCTGGCGAGCCCGCATGCCCGAGCCCCGCCAGCGGAAGAAGGCCCTCGTCGAGGATGACGACCTGGCCGAGTTGTTTGACCAGCTCGGCGAAGAGCAGGAGGGCGAGGCGGATGCCCGACGGGCCCGCTTCCGCTATGTGCTCGCCTGGCTGCTGGTCCGGCGCAAGCTCATGCAGTACGGCGGCACGCGCGATGGCGTGGTGCGCCTCCGCCGCAGCGGCTCGCTCGCCTCCGGCCCGGTGCGCGACGAGCCGTGGATCGAGGTGGAGGATCCCGGCATGTCCGAGGACGAACTCGCCCGCGCGACCGGCGAACTCGCCGTCGCCCTTCTTGGCGAGGACACGCCGGCCGACGAAGCGGCCCCCGACGCTCCTGATACCGCCCCGGACGAGGCCCAGGCGTGATCCGCACGCTCGCAATCGCGCTCGCATGCCTCGGTGGCGCCATGCTCATGGCCGCCTGCGCCGGTGGCGGCGGGGCTTCCGGCGAGGACGCCATCGACCGCGGCCCCGCCCCCGCCTACGCCGATGTCGCCGCCCGCTACAACACCCGGGTCGCCGACCTCGACCGCCTCTGGGCCCGCTCCACCACCCGCATCTGGTACACCGACGATGCTGGCGAGGAGCAGTCCGAACAGGCCGATGGCCACCTTGCCTACACGGCCCCGCGCAGTCTCCTGCTCACCGTCGATCGCTTCGGCGAGACCTACGCGATCCTCGGCGCCGATGACGAGCAGTACTGGTGGATCAGCCTTGCCGAGGACGACCGCGGCGCCATCATCGGCCGCCACGAAGACACGACCCCGGAGGCGGCCCAGCGCGCCGGCCTGCCCGTCCACCCGCTGGATCTGCTCGCCCTGCTCGGCGTCGCTCCGCTCCCGGCCGAGGGGGCAGTCTCCTGGAGCGA
>CAYMJK010000214.1:0-6500 GCA_964390535.1 uncultured Phycisphaeraceae bacterium
CGTATGTAAGCCGGCTCCTCAATACGGCCAGCGCGGGGCGTTCACCCATCCCCACGGCTTGGCGCCCCCATCGAGCTGGTACCAGAAGTCGTCGCGGCCGCCGACCTGGACGAACAGGTCGTTCGCCTCGAAATCCTGGGGCTCCTGCACCGCCTCGCCCTGCGACCCCTTCGGCGACTTCCACAGCGCCACCGACCCGTCAAGAAAGGCCACGTTCCCCCCGCCGCCATGACGATCCGTCACCTGATCGCGGTTGCCCCACAGCCCGTCCACATACACCTGGTTGTACCAGTGCGTGCTCTCCTCCACGAAGACCGGCAGCCCCTGCAGCCGCTCGAGCCTGTGAGCGTGGCTCGTCGGGAACCGCGCCGACGGTGGCCGATCAACCACGTACCCCACCTGGATGTTCAGCCCCAGCCGCACACCGTGGATCTGCGAGACCATCGTGTAGTCGAAATCCAGCTCGCGGCGCTTGTAGATCACCGAGCGTTTCACCCCGGTCGTCGTCCGGCGCCGGTTCTTGGGGCACGCGCCGATCTCATCGGCGTTGTCCACATAGTCGTACAGCAGCCCCGGCTCCGCCTGCGACGCCGGCGTGTCGCAATCCGGCCGCCGCCCCCACTGCCGCGGCGGCCACATCGTGTCCTGGTACTCCTGCGCGTACATCGTGAAGGCGAGCCCGAACTGCCGCATGTTCGACTGGCAGACCGCCTGCCACCCCGCCTCCCGCGCCTTGCCCAGCGCCGGCAGGATCAGCCCGATCAGGATCGCGATGATCGCGATCACCACCAGCAGTTCAATCAGCGTGAACGCCCGCCGCGGGCCGTGTTGCAGGCAATGCCCCATCGCGCCGCCTCCCTTCGCCGCCGCAGCATACCAGAAAGTGGCGGCCGGCGCCCGCGAAGGCCGGGCGGGCGTCAGATTCTGCCCTACTCCCCCCGCCGGTTCCCCACCGAGATCAGCCCCAGCAGTTCCGGCGCCCCGGTCTGCGGCGAGATCGTCTCGAGTTCCGTCAGCACCAGCAGATCCGGAACCTCCGTCGCGAAGAACCCGCCCGGCCGGAATCGGTCGGAGTTCTCGTCCGCGAACCGGCCGAGGTGCAGCGAGATTGTCTCTCCCACTTCCAGCCCCTCGATCGGGTACGCATAGCGGTTGTTCAGCCAGAGCGTCGACGGGCCGAACGCCCGGGCTGAGGTGTTCGTCAGCGTGATCTGCGGGCCCTCGCGGATGACCTGGATATTCAGTGTCTCGGCTCGCGACAGGGCGATCGGGTATGGGCGGGCCCAGGCGACCGGGCGCGGAGCGCTGCGGCAGGCGGACAGGCCCACCCCGGCAGCGAGGGCCAGCGTGAGGGCCAGCGAGGGCGGCCTGAGAGATCTGTCGTTGGACCGGTGACGCATCGGCTTCGAATATAGTCCTCCATGGGCTGCTCCAGCGCAAACGCCACCGGGCCGGCCCCCGCCATCGCGCCGGGGGCCGAATCGATCGATGTCGCCGCCGCGGCAGCGCGGATCGGCGCCCGATGCGCGCGCATCGGAGCCCCGGACGAGCGGCTCGCCCGGCTCGTGCCCGGATTCGACGCCCCCTTCTTCCAGGCGGGGCTGGCGGGGTACTCCGATGCCGCCATGCGGATCATCGCGCGGCGCCATGGCTGCCCCTTCTGCGTCACCGAGGCCCTGCTGGATCGCACGATCCTCGCCGGCGGGCGCGGAGTCGCGAAGGCGGACCTCGGCGACCTGCACGACAACGTGCCTGGGGGCGAGGAGGATCAGCCGCTCGCCGGGCAGATCATGGGGGCCGACCCGGCGGAGATGGCCGCGGCGGCGCTGAAGATGGTCGAGCAGATCGCGCGGCCGGAGCGGGAGTATCGGCGGATGGCCTATGGCGGGGACCTGGCGCCGCACGGCGAGCCGCAGCGGCTCCGCCTGCCCGGCGGCGAGCAGCTCGGGCAGGTCGCGCCGGAGGGGTTGAGCAATGGAAGGTCGCTTCCGGCAGGTTGCAAACCTGCCCCACCCGGCGTCGCGCTTCGGGCAGCCTGCACTGGGACGCGTGGAGCGGGATTGCAGCCTGCCGAGGGCGACCTCCCCTCGCAGGCAACCTTCTCCACCATCGACATCAACCTCGCCTGCCCGGTCAAGAAGATCAAGGCCAAGGCCCGCGGCGGCCACTGGCTGGCCGAGCCGGCCGGCGCCATTCGTCTGCTGGAGGCGGCGCGCGAGGCCCTGCCGGCGCACATCCCCGTCACGGTGAAGATGCGCCGCGCTTTCGATGACACGCCCGAAATGATCGAGGGCTTCTGGCGCATCTTCGACGCCGCGCACGACATCGGCTGCGCGTGGGTCACCGTCCACGCCCGCACGGTGCAGCAGAAGTACGTCGGCCCGAGCCGCTGGGACCTGCTGCGCGATATCGCGGGCGCCCGGCCGGAGCGACTCGTCTTCGGCTCCGGCGACATCTGGAGCGCCGCCGACATCTTCCGCATGATCGAGTACACGGGCGTCACCGGCGCCAGCGTCGCCCGCGGGTGCATCGGCGATCCGTGGATCTTCCGGCAGGCGCGCGACCTCATGGCCGGGCGCGAGCCGGCCGAGCCCACGCTCGGCGAGCAGCGCGATGTGCTGGAGCAGCACTTCCGCCTCGCGCTCAGCGTGAACGCCGGCGCCCGCGATCCCGAAGACCTGACGGCGCGCATGATGCGCAAGTTCGGCATCCGCTTCGCGGCGAGGCACCCGCAGGGGGAGGATGTCCGGCGGCGGTTCGTGATGGCGCGATCGCTGGAGGACTGGCGCGGGGTGCTCGAGGACTTCTACCGGTACCAAGCTGAAGCCGGGCTGGCGCCGGAGCGCGTCGATGCCCTATGACAGCTCCTCGAACAAGCCACGGCTCACCATGCGCATTGGCGCCTGGGAATTCGAGATCTATGATGGGAACCCTCCTGCGCCGCCTGCCATCCTCGAAGAGCGGTTCGAGGGGGATCCGCCGCCAATGCAGGTCCGCGCAAGCCATTTTGCGCGCGGACACGTGCTCACGGTCACATTACCGGCCGACATCACGTTTGCGTACGCGCAGCCTCGCCTGCACCTGCTCTTCGTCCCGGAAGCCGAGACACTCTTCATCGCCGGGGGGGAGCTTGCCCTCGCCTATCAACTCAACCCGCCGCGCCATGTGATGAACGCCGATGCCGAGTGCGGCTTCTGGACCTGGCATCGCGCCGGCGATGTCATCGTGATGGAATCGGAGTTGAATCTGGTCGCGTTCGACACCCGCGGCAAGACCCTCTGGACGGCCTGGTTCGAGCCCCCGCACTCGGTCTGGGTTGAGGGCGACAACCTTCGACTCGAAGCCGAGCATTGCAACCATATCAGAGACTTCAAGGGCGTCGTCCCGGCGCGGGAGGGCCCGCCACAGGGTCCGAAGGGCTGAGCCGGATCCACCATTCACATTGTCGCGTGTCTGCCTCGAAACCAGTTTCATCAGCGCGTGCGTCACCGATCGCGAGGATGCCGCGAGCATCTACCGGCGCAAGGTGAGTCTCGAATGGAGGGAGCAGCAGGGCTCGCGGCACAGAACCGTCCCGGCTCTCCTCACAACTGCGCCAGCGGCATGTCAGTCTCGCGGCGGCCTTCTTCCGCCGGCGCGGCCAGCTCGCCCAGCGGGCCGAGCTTCGCCGGCGCCGCCGACGCCATCCGCCGGCGCACGGCTGCCGCGTCATACGGCGCCGCCCGCGGCACGAGCAGTTCACGCGCCGCCGTCACCTGCCCCGGCTGATTGTCCACGAACTCGAGCACCGTGCGGGCCGGCGCGCGCGCAACTGCGCCCTCCAGCGCTGCCGCGAGATCGATCGCGTGCTGCCCCTCCGGGCGTGCCAGCCCCGGCGCCGGGACCGCCTTCAGGAACGCCTGCATCCTCCCCCGCGCGCTCTCGAAGCTCCCCGCCTTCTCCACCCAGCACGAGGCCGGCAGCACGATGTCGGCCCGTTCAAGCAGCCGGCTCCGCAGCGTGTCCATGAGCACGACGAACTTGCCATCCAGCGCCGCCAGCAGGTCTCCGGTCGCCCAGTCGCTCGGGTAATTCCCTGTCAGGATCGCCGCCCCCACCGCGCCCGCCGCGCCCGCCCCGCGCAGCGCCCCGATCCACGCCTCCCAGTCCAGGACCTCGCCCTCGAACGACTCCAGCGCCCGGCGAACGCCGCGGGCGTTCGGCGCCTTCTCCGCCGACATCACGAAGGCCCCCGGATCCTCCCGCTTTGCCCCCACGGGGAAGACCTTGTCCTCCCCCTGCCGCGGGACGGGGCCGACGCCGAGCGTCGCCTTCGGATCGATCTCCCGGGCAAGCTCCGCCAGCAGGAAGGCCTCCTCGGTCGCGAGCATCGGGCTCACCAGCAGCGCCAGCCGCTTCCCGGTGGCCGCCGCCTTCGTCAGCCCCTCCACCGCCGCGGCGTGTACCCGCTCGTAATCTGAGTCCACGAGAATCCCGTGGCGCCGGACTGCCGGCGCCGTCAACCGATCCTCGCTGACGACGTGCTTCCAGCCGTAGCGCACCTCGTCGGTGATCCACCAGCGGTTGACCTCGAGGTTCTCCCGCGGCTTGATCCGGTAGACGCGGCCCTCGTTGTGCTCCACCCAGATGTTGTCGCCGCTGGCGGTGATTCCGTCGATCGAGGGGGTGCGCTTGAGGAACCAGACGCGCTGGGCGAACAGGAAGTCCTTGTCCAGCAGCGCCCCCACCGGGCAGATGTCGATCACGTTGGCGCTGAGCTCGTTGGCCAGGGGCCGACCGGGGAAGACGTCGATCTCGCACTTGTTCCCGCGCCCGGCGATCATCAGCTCGCTCGTGCCGGCGACCTCGCGCGCAAAGCGGATGCAGCGCGTGCACATGATGCAGCGGTCGGCGTAGATCATCACGTGCGGGCCGAGATCCTTCTTCGCCTGCTTGACCTTCGACTCCTGAAACCGGCTCACCGACCGCCCATACTGGTAGCTGTAGTCCTGCAGGTCGCACTCGCCGGCCTGGTCGCAGACCGGGCAGTCCAGCGGGTGGTTGATCAGCAGATACTCCATCACCGCCTTCTGGTTCGCGACCGCCTTCGGGCTGTCGGTCCAGACGACCATGCCGTCGGCCGCGGCGGTCGAGCACGTCGGCTGCAGCTTGCCCCCCATCATGGGCTCGAGCTTGTTGTCGTTGCGCGGGTTGGGCGCCCAGATCTCGCCCAGGCAGATGCGGCACTGGGCGGGGATGCTCAGCCCGTCGTGATAGCAGTAGTACGGGATCTTCACGCCGTGGGCGTTGGCGACCTGGATGATCGTCTGCCCCGGCTCGAACTCGCACTGGACGTTGTTGATGGTGATCGTGGGCATGGTGGGTTGGGATGGTAGACGGGTCTCACGCGGAGGCGCGGGGCGCCGGGGGGGGGATTGAGGGGCTGCGGCGCCTGGCTGGTCCGGGCTCCGCGCCCTCAGCGCCCACGGGTGAGCTGGCCCCCAACGAAAACCGCCACCCGGGGCCGCATGGCCCGGGGTGGCGATGGTCTTCAGTCGTCAGGCCGACGTCGGGGCTGGCGCCCGCCGGCCCCCGCCTCAGCCGCCCACGTCCATCATTCCTCGTCGGGGCGCACGGCGTCATCCAGCGAGCGGTAGTTGTACTTGTTGAGGCCGATCGTCGCCTCGGCCATGAGGCCGGCGTTGTCCCAGGTGATGAGCTCCTGGCCGCCGCGGAAGTCGGAGTCCACGGAGACGCCCCAGGGCCCGAGCACGGCGTTCGCCTGCGCAGCGCCTGTCCAGGGACCGCCGGTGAATTTTTCGACATCCTCCGGCGTGTGCAGGATCAGCATCTGCGAGTACACCTGCCCGCCCAGAGCCCACCCGATGTTCGCGGCGTTGAACCCGGTCAAGCCGATCGGCGCATCGTTCTGGTAGACCAGGCCGCGCCCGAAGCCGAGGCTGATGCCCCAGCCGCCCTTGCCGATCGTCGGAAACACCGCGTACCCCGCCGCGCCCTCCAACTGTTCCGAATGCGAGGCCCGGAAGTCCGCCACGGCCGAATCGGCGTTTGCGCGGAAGCTGTCGTACTCCGACTGGCTCATGCGGCCGGCGGTGCAGCCCGTGAACGCCAGGGCAGCGATCATCAGCGATGTCAAAGCAAGTGCGCGCATCTCAGTGGTCTCCCGTTCTCTTCGTGTGCGGTGTTCCGAACGCGCTCCATGTTAGTCCGAGCCACCCGCCGCGGCAATGCGCGTCCGGCGCATGAAGGGCGCCTCATCGGCCCCGCCGAAACCGTGGCGCCGGCGCGAGATTGCCCGCAACTGCGGCGAAGTCGTCCCCGTTCACGGCTCGCCCCCCAGGCGCTCGATCGCCTGTTGGAATCTCGGATCGTTGCGCAGGTCGCCGAACTCCATCGCCCATCGCGCCCGCCCGGCGTCGCGAACCCGCCCTCCCGTCTCCGCAGCTCGCTCCAGCGCAGCCAGCGCGACATCCGGGCGCCCGAGCAACGCCTCGATGCGC
>CAYMJK010000215.1:0-7375 GCA_964390535.1 uncultured Phycisphaeraceae bacterium
AAGCAGAGGAAATCGAAGAAGTCAAGCGCTCCCGAGCCGTCGCAGTCGGCGTAGCAGCCGGTGGAGGCGCCGGGGTTCAGCCCGATCGTGCGGTCGTCGCCATGGGCCGTGGACTGGAACCGGTGATCGACCGCCACCACCCGCACCTGGACCTCATCCAGCGTGCGGTCGAGCGATGGCAGATGCAGATCATGCGACCGGGCTTCGCCGCCGAGGGTTTCGATGGTGCTCCAGGTGCGGCCGCCGTTGAAGGACATCTGGATCTTGAACTCCCGCAGCTCTTCGTCATCGGAGGCGACCCATCGCACGGGGATGGTCCTCCCACCATCGAAGCGCTCGCCCACCGCGGGCGAGGTCATCGTCACCTCCGGCGGTCGGTCGGGGAACGCCGTCAGCGGGCGGATGTCGAAGGGATCTGAGAAGTGCCACTCGTTGTGATTGCCGGGGCCATCGGCGAAGAGCATGAAGCGGGCCCGGTTCGTGGACACCGTCGGGAAGCGCATATCGCTGAACGTGCACGTGTCTGGGCTGGCCGAGCCGCTGGGGCCCTTCATCAGCGTGTTGTCCTCGGTGTCCATGACAAGGTACACCGTGACGCCCGAACCGGGCGTGCCCAGGGCGCTATAGCAGATCTCCTGCTCCTCCCGCGGCAGGAAGCCGGCGGCAAGATCCATGTCGAACTGCACGCTGGCCTCGGGGCGATGGAGCACGGGAACCTGCAGCGTGATGTCGTGATGGCCGCGGTAGCCGGCATCATCGGTGGCCTCGACGCGCAGGATGGCCGAGCGGGCGTCGGCGTGCTGGCCGATGTCGGGGACGGTGATGAACGCCCGCCGGGCATCGGGGGCGATGTCATCGGCGATCACCTGCCACTCGGCCTCGCCGCCGCCCTTGCCATCCATGAGGATGCGCTGGCTGACGATGCTCCCGTCATCCTGGGCATCCCAGCGGACCAGCAGGGTATCGCCGGGCTCGGCGAGGATGAATGGCCAGTGGATGTCGATAAAGGGCGGCGTGTCGGAGAGGTCCGGCCGCTCGGTGCGCCACGGCGCCGCTTCGACACCGAATCCGATCTCGTCGCCCTGCCCGGTCGGGTTGATGAACGGCGAGTACGGCCCGCTTTCGTGGCCCCACCAGTTCATCTCGGCGGGGAACGGACCCGTTGCGCCGGAGGTGGAAGCCTCATTGATCGCGCCGATGCGGTTGCCCTCGATGATGTTGGGCCGCTCGGAACCGGACATGTCGCCCTTGAGAAAGTGACTCATGTGGTCCTGGATACCGACGTCGTTGTCGAGGATTTGCGTGCCCCGAACCGTCGCCGTCGCCCCGTCACCGAGCGAGATGCCCAGTTCGTGCCCGCGCACCAGACACTCGGAGATGTGGTTGTACCCGGTGCTGGAGACGAACCGGCCGCCCTCGATGTTCACGTGCTGCGCGGTGGAGTTGAACAGGGCCACCGAGTAGCCCACCACCGATGGGTCGGCCGGGCGAAGCTGGAGCGGGGCGCCCGGGGCGCCGCGCAGGATCCCGGTATCGTTGAAGAAGTCGCCGCGAACCTCGAAGTTGGCGAAGTTCTCGGCCAGGAAGGTGGCGCCCGGCCCGACGCGCAGCCGGCCAGTCACGCGGACATTGTCGAGCATGTGGTACGGCAGACCGAGGTTGGGATAGTCGGCATACGCGCCGGTGCTGCCGTCCAGCGCGATGGCGTTGTTCGTGCTGCCGGTCGTCGGAAGGACGCTGTCCGGGTGCAGCCCGCCGACGCGCAGGTACACCGGGTACGAGCCGCCGACCAGGTCGCAGTCGCCGTCGATCAGCAGATTGCTGCCCGGGTCGATGCCGCCGGCGGACAGCTCGATGGCGGGCGCGGGGCCGGGATCGATGATGTCAACATTGGAGAGCAGCCGCGGCTGGTAATCGACCCCGATCGTAACCGGGGCCCCGCGTACGGTGACATCCTGGGCCATGAGGTAGGTGTGCCACTCAGCGAAGCCCCCCGGATTCTTGAACTCGACGCCATCGAGGGCAAGCTGCCCCCACACCGTCGGCCACCCGGTGACCACCTCAACATCTTCAAGAATCAGCAGCGAGTCACGCGTGAAGCTCCTCAGCGACCTGCCCTCGGGCACCGTGCTGTGAGCCACCCGCACGACCCCGCGTGAGCCGCGATCGATGTGCACGGCAACCGTGGCATGCTCGACGGACACTGTCCCACCGGCGAGGATCATGCCGGCGCCGCTGAGCTGAAGCGGTTCGGCAGCGGTTCCCAGCCCGCGCAGCTCGCCGTCGACCGTCAGCGTCGCTCCCGACTGGACCGTGAGCCGCGCGCCGGCGCCGAGTTCCACGATGCCCCCGGCGGGGATCGTCATATTCGAGCAGATCTCGATCGGGCTCATCGCCGCGCTCCAGACCACGGTCTGGCCCGGCGCCGGCAGGGGCGGATCGCAGCCGAAGCTGGCGCCGGCGCCGGCGGCGAGAAGGGCCGCGGGCATGAGGGCAGTCTGGCCGGCCGCCGGGCCGGCGAGCGCAACGAGAGCTGCCGCCGCGGCAGCGCGTGAGGAGAATTGCGTCGTCATTTCCTGCTTCCTTCCATCATGAAGGCGCTGCCGCGCCGTGTTCGCGATCAGATCCGCCGGGGGCGGCGCTTGTCAATGCGTGGGAATGGCAAGAGGGGCGCCATCGAAAGCAGGAACCTCCTGTGCGCGCGCAGTTGTCGTCGCGCCGGCCTGTCATGGCCAGGAGCGAGAAGGCCCAGTGGCGCGTGGCCCGTGCTGGCCATCCGGCCTACGGGCAAATGCGGGGGATGGCGCCATAATTGCCCGTGTCCGCACAGCGCATCGTCATCGCCGGAGGCAGCGGATTCCTCGGCCGCAATCTCGCCCGCCACCTCGCCGCCGCTGGCGATGAGGTGGTGATCCTCTCGCGCCGGGCGCCGGCGGAGGCCGGCCCCTGGCGGCTGGAGCAGTGGGATGGCCGCAGCGTCGGGCCGTGGGCGGCGAGCCTCGACGGGGCGGGTGGTCTCGTGAACCTCGCCGGGCGCACCGTCGATTGCATCAAGACGCCGGACCACTGCGACGAGATCCTGCGATCCCGGGTCGAGTCCACACGCGCGCTCGGCGCCGCCCTGCGCGAGGTTGGATCGCCGCCGCCCGTCTGGGTCCAGATGAGCACGGCCCACATCTACGGCGATCCGCCCGAGCTGGTCTGCGACGAGGATGCCGCGCTGGGGTATGGCCTGGCGCCAATGGTCGGGCGGGCATGGGAGGAGGCGTTCGAGGCTTCGGCGCCGGCCGCGATCCGCCAGGTCATCATGCGGACCACGTTCGTGCTCGGGCGGGATGGTGGCGCCCTGCCGCGGCTGGCCATGTTGGCGCGGCGCGGGCTCGGGGGCACAATCGGCAGCGGCCGGCAGGGGATGAGCTGGATCCATGAGCGGGACATGAACCGGCTGTTTGCGCGCGCGCTGGCGGACGACGCCATGTCCGGCGCCTACATCGCCACCGCGCCCGAGCCGGTGTCCAACACCGAGTTCATGCGCCAGCTTCGGCGGGCCGTGCGCCGGCCGGTGGGACTTCCGACCCCGGCGTGGGCCGTGCGCCTGGGAGCGCCGCTGCTCATGCGGACGGATCCGGAGTTGGCGCTGTACGGCCGGCGCTGCGTGTCCAGGCGCCTGCGCGAAGAAGGCTTCGCCTTCGACTTTCCGCATCTCGCCGGCGCGCTGGAGAACCTGTGCCGGCCGAATTGAACCCGCGGCCGGTCAGTGCCGCCCGGTGGCCTATCCCTCGTACCGTCCCACCAGCAGCGTCACGTTGTGGCCGCCGAAGCCGAAGGTGTTGTTCATGGCGTAACGGATCGGCCGCTCGCGGGCCTCGTGGGGAACGAGGTCGAGGTCGAAGGCGGGGTCCACGTTGTCGAGGTTGATGGTCGGGGGCGCAACGCCATCCTTGACAGCGTGGATGCAGGCCACCAGCTCCACCGCGCCGGAGGCGCCGAGGGCGTGGCCGTGGACGCTCTTGGTGCTGCTCATCATGAGGCCGCCGCCAACGCTCTTGCGGGCGTGATTGCCGAAGACTCCGAGCACGGCCGCGACCTCCGCGGCGTCGCCGAGCGGGGTCGAGGTGCCGTGGGAATTGATGTAGTCGATCTGGTCGGACCCGAGCCCGGCGTCCTCGAGAGCCCAGCGCATCGACCGGGCGGCGCCGCGGCCCTGGACATCGGGGGCGGTGATGTGGCCCGCGTCCGAGCTGTTGCCGACGCCGACCATCTCGGCGTAGATCTCGGCGCCGCGGGCCCGGGCGTGGGCCTCGGTCTCGATGACGAACATGGCGCCGCCCTCGGCGAGGACGAAGCCGTCACGGCCGGAGTCGAACGGGCGGCTGGCGGCGGTGGGCTCGCTGCGCGTGCTCAGGGCCTTCATCGCCTGGAAGGCGCCGATGCACAGCGGGGTGCACGCGGCCTCGGAGCCGCCGACGATCATGGCGTCAACGTGGCCCCGGCGCATGATC
Organism: uncultured Phycisphaeraceae bacterium; assembly: GCA_964390535.1. Lineage (GTDB taxonomy): Bacteria > Planctomycetota > Phycisphaerae > Phycisphaerales > UBA1924 > CAYMJK01. Next base: position 4,503 of record CAYMJK010000215.1, read on the forward strand.
TCGATCGCGTGGCCGATGGCGTGGCCGGAGCTCGCGCAGGCCGTGGCGTGGGCCGAGGCAGGGCCCTGGAGGCCCCAGCGGATGGAGATGTTCCCGGCGCTGGCGTTTACCATCAGCTTCGGGACGACGAAGGGGCTGAGGCGGTTGGGCCCGCGCTCCATCAGGATGGAGTGGCCATCCTCGATGGTCGAGACGCCGCCGACGCCGGAGCCGACGACGACCCCGTACCGCTCCGGGTCGCCCCGGGAGAAGTCGATGCCGGCGTGCTCGACCGCCTCGATGGCCGCGTAGAAGCCGAACTGGGCGAACCGGTCGAGCCGTTTGGCCTCGCGCTGGTCGAAGCGGCGGGAGCAGTCGAAATCCTTGATCTGGCCGGCGGCCTTGACGCTCCACGCCCCCGCGAAGTCATCGAACTGGGGGCCCTGCAGGGCGGTGATGCCGCTGCGACCTTCGCGCATGCCCTCCCAGGTGGACCGGGCGTCCGGTCCGAGGTTGGTCACGGCGCCGAGTCCGGTGACGACGATGCGGGGGTGCGTCGGCATGATGAAGCGTTGCGCCGGGCGATGGGATGGGCCCGACCGCGCCGGCGGGCCTAGTCGACCCCGTGGGCCTGCTTGATGAAGTCGATCGCCTGCCCGACCGTCTTGATCTTTTCGGCCTGCTCGTCGGGGATCGACGTTTCGAACTCGTCCTCGAACTCCATGACCAGCTCGACGGTGTCGAGGCTGTCGGCGTTGAGGTCTTCCACGAAGCTCGTGTCGCGGGTGATCTTGGCCTTGTCGGCGCCCATCTGCTCGGCGACGATCTGGATCACCTTGCTTTCAATTTCCTGCTCGGTCACGCGCTTAGTCTCCGTTGAGAGAGGTCCCCCGGGCGGCGGACCGGGCTTCTCGGTCCATGAGGCCACGATTGTACCCGCGGTTGCCCAGTCAAGTCGGACGGGATCCGCCCCGCCCCGAAAGTGCCTGACGGTAGCCCCCCGCCCCGTTTCGGGACCCCGGATCCCGGCTGCACAGACCGGTGGCGCGGCCTGCGCCGGCGCCGGCCCCCCACCCGAAACCCCCTCGCTGACCATCCGTATCAGGATGGACGATGCCCTGCCCGGCGCCGGGACCCTCCCGGGGCTGCCCGGGCGGATCGAGCCGGCCGGGCCCCAGTTCAGCAGTCGGGGGCGACCGATGGGCACGATGCCGGACGATCCGCTGGCCTTCTCCCAGCGCGTGGCAGGGATGTTGCGGCGCTTCCAGCCCGAGCTGGGCGTCGAAATGACCGGACCCGGCGAGCTGATCATTGATGGCCGCCGGCTTGACCTGGAGAACCTGTATCGCATCGTGCGCCATGAGCCGGCGCGCGGCGAGGAGATCGTCGAGCACTACCTGGATCAGCTCTTCAGCGAGGAAGGCGTGGACCTCTCCAGCATCACCTACGACTTCGCACGGCCGCGACTGATGCCGCGGATTCAGCCTGCATCCATCTTCGAGCACCTGAGCCGCGAGCTGGTCGCCCACACCCCCTTCGTCAACGACACCGTCATCGTCTATGTCGTCGATCTGCCGCAGATGACCGTGAGCGTCACCACCGAGCAGATGATCCGCTGGGGCGTCCCGCTGGAGGAGCTGGAGGCCCAGGCCCGCGCGAACCTCGACGAGTACGCCCCGGAACTGGAGATCCAGATCGTCGAGTCGCGCGAGGGGGGCCGGGCGGCGATCGTCTCCGAGCAGGACGGCTACGACGCGGCCCGTCTGCTGCTCAGCGGGCTGTTCCTGCGGCTGGCGCCGCGCCTGGGGGGCGACTTCCTGGTGGCGACGCCGGCGCGAGACATGTTCGTGGCCATGTCGCGGGCGCCGGGAGACTTCGTGGACCGGCTGCGCGACCGCGTGCGCACCGACTTCGACCGCCTGCCCTACCCGATCACGCAGCGGCTCTTCTACGTGACCCGCGATGGCGTGGCGGGAACGATCGCGGAGGCGGCGTAGGGGCGGGCGGCCGGAGAACAGAGACCAGAGATCAGAGAACAGCGATCAGGCCGGGCGGGCTCGGGGCCTGCGGCGGCCGTAGCGCTGGCTGAGGCGGCCGAGCGCGAAGGCTGCGATGGCGAGGCCGAAGTCGCGCAGGGCGATGTCGTAGTAATCGGGAATCAGCAGCAGATTCACGATGATCCCCAGCAGCCAGCCGCAGACCACATAGGCGAAGATCCGCGGCATGATGGCGACGCCGATGCCGGCGATGATTTCGATCACGCCGACCGCGAGCATGAAGGTCTCGCCGTTGCCACCGAGCAGGCTGTCGATGCGCGGGGCGAGGTACTTGTTCCAGTCCACGAGCGTGTGACTGAACTTGTCCAGCCCCGCGACGATCGGCGCCACGGTGAAGCCGATGCGAAGCGCCCAGAACGCCTGAAGACCGGGACCCATGGCCATGGCTTCCCCTTCGATGACTGGCGCCAATCTCGGCGGCCAGACGACCCGCCCGGCCTGCCCCACGGGCGATCATATGCCGCCGGCGGGGCCCATTCACTCCCACTCGATCGTGGCGGGGGGTTTGCTGGAGATGTCGTAGACGACGCGGTTCACGCCGCGGACCTCGTTGATGATGCGGCTTGAGATGCGAGCGAGCACCTCGTAGGGGATGCGGGCCCAGTCGGCGGTCATGAAGTCCTGCGTCTCGACAGCGCGGATGGCGACCACGCTCTCGTACGTGCGCCCGTCGCCCATGACGCCGACGCTCTGCACCGGCAGCAGCACCGCGAAGACCTGGCTGGTCTGCCGGTACAGGTGGGCGGCGACGATCTCCTCCAGCAGGATCTCGTCGCAGTCGCGCAGCACATCCAGCTTCGCCTTCGTCACCTCGCCGAGCACGCGGACCGCCAGGCC
>CAYMJK010000216.1:0-2748 GCA_964390535.1 uncultured Phycisphaeraceae bacterium
GCCATCGCCGGCGTCATCGCCTCGCTCAACTACTGTCACGATCACGACAGCGCCCGCGATGCCCGCAGTGCCCTCATCGACATGCGCACCGCCGACTGGGCCGCCAGCGCCTACGGCGGGCTCGAAGCCACGGAACTGGCGCGCCTCATCTACTGGCGCAGCCTCTTCGCCGGAATCTTCCAGCAGCTCGCCGGCCATCTGCAGGATGAGGTCGCCGAGGCACGCGCCACCATCGAGCGACAGTTCGCCCGCTTCCCCCTCGTCCGCCCCGCCCCCGGCGACACGTCATCGCTCACCGGCGCCCAGCTCGGCGAGGCTCTCACATGGCTCGACCGCGCCGCCCCGTCCAATCTCGAAGCCGAGCCCCCCGCCACCGGCCTGGACGACTTCGACGCCGCCATCGGCGCCATCTACGACCCCGCCGGCGAGTCCGCCTCCCGATACGCCGACATGCGCCGCATCGCCGGGGCCCTCGAGCGCGGCGCCATCAACCTCCAGATCTTCCGGATCGACCGCGAGCGCCAGACGCCCCCCGACGCCCTCCCCGGGCGCCGCCCCGCCATCAACGAGTGGGACTACATCCAGGTCACCACGCCCGGCAACGCCCGGGCGCAGGGCGCCAACGCGCGACCCGAGAGCGACAGCCCCCTCGTCGACCGCTACCGCCTGCGCTACCAGCCCGCCCCCATGACCCTCGCCCTCTCCGCCGGCCAGCGAAAGATCGAGCGAACCTTCGAAGGCCCCTGGGCCGAACTCCGGCTCCTGCTGCTCACCGGCGTCGAGCCCTACCAGAGCGACGCTCTCGACTTCGGTAGCGCGTACCGAGTCCCCCTCGTCTTCACGGACGACGCCGGCGGCGAGTTCTATTACTGGATCGGCCTCCGGCTCACCGTCGACGACGGCCAGCCTGCGGATCTGCCTGAACCGGGCGCGTGGCCCACGCCGCTCCCCCCGCCCTGATTCCGGCCGGCCGTTCCCCATGCCAAATCGATCTGCAAAGCTCTGCGTCGATCTCACGGCGTTCGGGAAACACCCGGCGTGGGGCGATCACATAGACGATCTCCCGCTCCCCGGCCCCGAACTGGCCGCCTTCAAGCACGCCCTCTACGACCAGGGAATCCAGAGCGCCATCACCCGCTGGATTCGCCCCGCCGACAACCCCCGCGACCCCGACCCCGGCGCCGCCCCCACTACGCCCGCCGCCACCGCCGCCCCCCAGAGCTACGACCGCGTCCTCGACTCCGGTGACGCCGACCCCGCCGCCGGCCTCCTCCCGCTCGATCACCACGCCATCTGGATCAGAGGCGCCGCCTGCATCTTCGCCCGCCTCGGCCCCTCCGCCGACCGCGCCGGCCGCGCCAAGTTCCCGCTCGTCGTCGCCGCGCAGGTGCAGGGCATTGCGCCTGCCGACGCCGCCGACATCCTGCCCGACCTCGACCGCCTCTTCGACGCCTGCGCTGCCGCCTCGACTCAGGATGAGGTCCGCGCCGCCCTCGCCGAGGCCCGCGCCGAAATCATCCGGGCGCTCTCCGACAACGCTCCCAGCGCCGACGACTGGCGCAGCGCCCTCACCGAAGGCCTCGCCGATCCTGCGCTCGAAACCGCCCGCATCCTCCGCCACCTGCGCCTCCAGACCGAAGGCTCGCGCCGCCCCGGCGCCCCCGCCAGCCATCTCCGGGCGCCCGGCCTCGATCTCCCCTTCGCGCGCGCAGCAACGACCTGGCGCCGCCTCCTCGCCGATCGCCTCCCCGACCCCCTGCTCGCGCTTGCCCCCCGCCCCGACGCGCGCGCACGCCCGTGGCTCGATCTCTTCGCCCCCGCCACCGACGCTCTCGACCTCGTCCGCATCCGCTCCAGCCGCGAGCCGCTCGCCACTGCCATCGCCTACGACCTGGATGCCCGCCCGATCGCCGAAGCCAGCCGGCTCCTCGGACTCGGCGCCGCAGATTCCCCCCGCCGCAGCGCCCAGCAGCGCGCCCGGCGCGGCCCGCGCCTCGAGCTCTTCCTCGGCGGGCTGCTGGCCATCGTCGGCCTCGGCCTCCTCGGCGTCGTCATCTTCGTCGCCGTCCGCGGCACATGATGCGCGCGCAAACGCGGTCGCCTGCGCGATCCGCTTCGCTCCGCTCTTGAGATTCGCCCCTGCCTACTGCTCCAGTTCCACCGTCGCGTACGCCGTCTCCGGCTCAGGGCGCCCCGCCCCGGCGATCCGGTCCTGGAACGCGTAGTACCCGCCCCAGTCCGCCGCAACCAGCGAGAAGGGCGCGGCTGCCGCGGCGCCCGCGGTCTCATCCTCCGCCGCCTGCGGTGAGGCGCACCCGGCGCCGAAGACGCCGAGAACACCGAGCATTGTCACCGAAACCATCGTGCGCCGGCGCTGCTTCATTGGACGGGCCCTCCTCCGGCGCGGTCGCGCCAGAAGCACTGTCGGCCCGCCACCAACCCCGCTGGCGACCCCGCCCCGATCCCGCCCCCGCGGCGCCCCTCCCGCCCTCCTGACCGGCGCAGGCCGCAGAGTCCCCGTCCGAATCAGCGCCCTGCAGGCGCCCGGGCGCCTTCGCCTACACGACGCTCCAGAACCAGATCTCCTTCGATTTCCCGAAGTCCGACCAGGTCCCCTCCCACGACAGCCCGAGCTGGATGCGCAGCCAGGTCGACCAGTCCGTCAGCCGGCTCCCGTTCCACAAGTCGATGTGATCGCCGCTCCGGTTGCGCTGCGACTCCCCTTTGCGCCGCCAGTAGTCCTTGAAG
>CAYMJK010000217.1:0-4056 GCA_964390535.1 uncultured Phycisphaeraceae bacterium
GGCTCAGGAGGCCGAGGGAGCGCAGGACGGAGATCGGCGCAGTGTTGATGTTCACGATGCCGAGCGACGGCTGGGTGAGCGAGCCGAAGTGCTCCTCGTCGAACGGGCGGAAGGCGCTGAGGACACCCAGCCCCATGGGGATTCCGTCGCCACGGATGATGTCGAGCGGCTCCGCGGCGTCATAGACGCCATCGGCATTGCCATCGATGAAGGGCGTGTAGTCATCCAGCCGCAGGAACCCGCGGTCGGTCTTGGTCCACAGATGCGCCGGGGGACCGACATCCAGCGTGCTGACGCCGCCGCCGGCCGTGCCGATGCCCGTGCCGCCTGCGCCGGCGCCGGTGACCTCGTCATAGCCGAGGGCGAGGGCGAGCATCTCGGAGAGGGTGGTCCACTTCTCCTCGGGGCGCGGCGCGCCCTCGGTCACGCTGCGAACGAACTCAGGGTCATTGGGATCCTCGACGGGGCCGACGGCCATGGCCATCAGCATGTCGGCGAGCCGCAGGGGCTCGCCCCGCTGGGGACCGACGTGGAGTTCGGGGTCGAGGCCGGGGATGCTGGGGTCGCTTGACCAGTAGGTCCAGCCGTCGGCCTGATCGGTGGGCGAAATGGCGAGCGTCGGATCCATCGGATCCTTCTTCGCCCAGGGATCGAGCTTGATGTTCTCGATCAGGACGATGCGGTCGGCCGCGATGGCGGTCGGGTCGCCCGTCTGATTCTGCATCAGGCTGTCGAGCCGCTTCTCGGCGTTGTCCTCTCGCTCCTCGCCGGTGAGTTCGCTGCCGGCGAAGTCGGAGCGCTGGAGGGAGGCCGGGTTCATGTCGTCGGTTTCGGCGATGTTCAGGAAGCTGGTGGCGCCGGGGGGGCCGCCGTTACCGAAACGCGACTCGATCAGGTACGCGGCGACGCCGCCGGTGGGGATGTTGCCGCTCGGCGGGGGCGCGGCGGAGTCGGCCCTGGGATCCTCGGGCCGGCGGATGGAGCCCCACAGAGTCATCGAGAAGCCGCTGTCATCGTCGTCGCCCTCGAAGGCGACCACGGTGCCGTCGATCTCGTTGGAGCCGCCGGGGAGACGGCGGTCGAGCGTGGGGCGCGTGTTTTCGTCGGCCGGGTCGCGGATGCGATCGGCGAGCATGTCGTGCGTGTCGCCGCCGGGGACATCGAGCGTGCGCCACAGCAGGACCGCGCGATTATCCGGCTCGTCGAGGGCGGCCGGGAAACCGGCGAGCAGGTCGAGATTGCCGGCGATGCCGCCACCGGCGCCGCCGATGCCGACGGCGGGAAGGCGCTCGAGTTCGACTGCGGCGGGATCACCGCCGGCGGGGCCGAGCGAGGCCTTGAGGAACTGGTAATTAATCCAGGCGTCGACATCCTCTTCCGTGAAAGGATCGACTTCGCTGACGGAAGGGAGCGCGGCCTCGGTCATGCGCTGGGCGATGTCGTCCTTTTCCGAGGACAGGTAGTAGAGCAGCCTGGTCTGGCGCGGCGCCAGTGTGATCACGTTGCTGTCGATGTCGTTCAGGTTGTAGCGTTTGCCGCCGAACTCGATCTCGTAGTCCTCGAGGCTGAGCTGCGCATCGAAGGGGTTGGTGAGCTGGAAGGCGAGGATCTGGAAGATGAAGTCCTCGTTGCTCTCGACGGCGTTGCCGCGGATCGTCGCCTTGCCCGCCGTGCTGGTGCTCATGCCCGGCTGGCCGCTGGGGCCTTCGAACCACTCGCTGCCCGGGCCGTCACCGCCCTGGCTGTAGGGCGTGTCGGTATACATGAAGAAGGTGGCAGCCTGCGTCAGGAAGGGCTGGGGCTCGATGCCGTAGATGTTGACCGCGGTGGGAGCGATGCCGGTGGGGAGCAGCAGTTCGTCCGGCGAGCCATCGCCATCGAGATCCCGTTCCAGGTCGAGGCGGCCGGGGTAGATGTCGCCGGAGGCGGTGGTCGTGGGCGGCACGTTCCACCATGGGAAGACGGTCGGGTCGGCCACTTCGCCGCGGGCGTCGCCGCTGATGAGCAGCGTCATGGCGGTCGGCGCTTCCTGGCGGAGGGCGGGGTCGGGATTGCGGTCCTCGTCCCAGGAATCGATCCGGTTCACCGTCATGTGCGCCGCGGCGCGGAGGGCGAAGAGCGGGTCGTAGCCGTAGAACATGGTCTGCCACTCGTCATCCTGCCACGGCGTTGCGCCGCCGGCGATCAGGGAGTCGAGCTCGGTGAAGCTGGGAAACAGCGCGCTGGCGTAGGCGCGGAAGAGCGGCCCGGGATTGCCCGGCGTGATGGCCGTGCCGGGCCCGGGACCGGTCCAGATCTGGTCCTGGCTGGCGAGCTGGAGCGCCTCCTGCGGCGAGATGCGCCCGGGGGCCTCGTCGGTGTGGATGTCGGCGATGGCGCTGGGGATCCTCGCGACGTCGGGGGTTCCTGTGGCGGGATCGGTGTAGGGGACGACGCTGGAACGGCGCTGGGTGGCGCCGCTGAGGGTGGTGAGGCGCCGGCGCGGGTCCATCGCGAGCAGGGCAAGGCGCTCGGGGTCGAGCAGGCCATCGCCATCGGCATCGGCGAGACGCTCGATGTCGAGCGGGCGGTGGTCGCGAAGGGGGCTGTAGCGCGGGTCGCCAGCGCGGCCGCCGAGGGCCTCTTCGAGGCGGCTGAGCGTGTCGGGATCGTTGAGGCCGTGGTAGGTGAGCAGCTCGACGAGATCGGCAAGGCCGAAGGGGGCGGTGTTGACGAGCGACTGCCCGTCGCGCCGGGCCCGGCCTGGGAGGGCGCTGCCGGCATCCTCGTGGATGTCCTCGCGCTCGCTGGCAGAGGTGGGCGTCAGCATCAGTTCCTGGCCGCCGGGCGGGGGCGAGCCGGTGCGGGCGGTCTGCTTCAGCCCCTGGTAGGCGGACTGGCCGATCCTTTCGGCGTCGGGGAAGCCGGCTGGGCTGTAGCCGCTGTAGTCAGCGACGCCAATCCCCTGGTGGATGTCGCCGTATCCGGTCGAACTGCCGTTGAGCGAGAACTCGTCCTCAAGGGTCAGCGAGCGGAGGACATCGGTGTCGGAGGGGCTTTGGCCGATGGGGTTGTTGGCAGTGGGCGCGCCGCCGGGGGCGATCTCGCGGGCGATGTTGAGGTTGATCATCGACGAGAGGTCGATGGCGCGAGCGCCGACGAACCAGCGCCAGCGGTTGTCGCGCGGGAGGAGGGAGACGATGTCATTGCCCCCCTTGTAGCCGTCGACCAGCTCGAACCAGCGCGAGTCGTAGATGCCGTCCCCATCGGCATCCGCCCATGAATAGTCGGGATAGCCGAGCTCATCGGGATCCATCCCGCCGTTTCCGACGGGGCGCGCCGCGTTCTTCTGGAACATGGTCCAGTGGGCGGGGATGTACTTGTCCGGCTGCTCACCGTGGATGGTGTCCACCCCGCCGCGGGCGACACCGTTGTCGTCGATGAGGAGCAGGCCGTAGCTCATCTGTCGCTGGACGATGCCGGGCTCGGCGTCGAATCCGCCTGCCGCGGCATGCGAGCCCTCCGGGCGCAGCGCGAAAAGGTTCACGAACAGGCCATCGGGCGCAAAGTTGGAGATCTGCCACCAGCTCGTCAGGTCGAGGTAATAGGGATTCTGCGGCGTCGGCGTGGCGCCGGAGACATCGGGAAGCCACGTCGGCTCGGTCGCGCCGAGCCACGGGTCGGAGCCGGCGAACCAGGCCAGGGGGGCGCCGCCCTGGGCCACATGGACCATCTCCCGCGGCATGGTTCCGGCGGGGTCGAAGCGGATCAGGGGAGCGATCGAACCACCGCCGCCGCCGCCGATCGCGCTTTCCCGCGAACGCCGGTTCGGATCGGTCCACGGATAGTCCCACGCCTCGCGCACGATGGTGTGGCCGCCCTGGCCATCCTCCTCGACCAGCACGGCGATGGTGTCGCGGCCGATGACATCCACGAGGTAGTCGCGGACCTTGACCACGACATCATCCACCTGGTTCTGGGCGACCGTCACCGCGCCGGTGCGCCGGTCGCCGATGCCGAGGCCGACGTAGGCGACGGCGATCATCGCGAACAGGGCGAGGGAGCTGACCACCAGCA
>CAYMJK010000218.1:0-5944 GCA_964390535.1 uncultured Phycisphaeraceae bacterium
GGCGCGGTCGGCCCCACCCCCACGCGTCGCCCGCGAGCGCCGGGATCGCCGCGGCAGCCGCGGTTGTCTTCACGAAATCACGCCGGGAAAGACTGTTCATGATGCGCTCACGCTCCGAATCCTGATTTCACCACAGAGGCACAGAGGGCACACAGAGAAGGGCACAGAGAGAAGAAGCTTGGATTGCTGACGCTGTGTCTCTGCCGCCTGTGGCGCCGATCTTCGTCATGGCTGGCTCCGACTCTCCGATTTCTGATCTCTAATCTCTATTCTCTGATCTCTAATCCCTCGCACAGCACCCGGAACCCGACGAACGGGCCGTCCGACAGCCACCACGGGCTCTTCGGGATCTGCGGATCGGTTGCGTTCCAGGAGCGGTCCTGCTGCTGGCGGGCGCGGGTTGTGCATTCGTCCGCCGGGTCGAGGAAGGAGCCGCCCATGATGATGCGATCCTCCGCCGCAACCCACTCGCCGACGTTGCCGTAGACATCGCGCAGGCCGTGCGGGCTGGGCGCCTTCTCGCCGACCGGGTGTGTGGTGTCGAGGCTGTTGCCGACGAACCAGGCGTAGTCGCCGAGCTGCGCCGGATCATCGCCGAAGAAGTACGGCGCCTCGGCGCCGGCGCCCGCGGCGTGGATCCACTCCGCCTCGGTCGGCAGCCGGTACGTCCGCCCGGTCTTCACGGTCAGCCAGGCGCAGAACTGCTCGGCCCCCTGGCGCGTCAGGCTGATCGCCGGATAGCCGGCGTGTCCGAAGCCGCGATCCGGCGGGATGTAGGGCCGGCTCGGCCGGCTCACCGCGTCGGCGGCCGGGTCGTCATCGGCGGGCCCTCCGGCGCCCTCGCCCTCGGGGTCATCGAGCCCATAGATGTAGATGTCGTACACGTCCCAGGTCGTCTCGGTTTCGGCCAGCCAGAACGGCCCGACCTCGACCCGCGTCGGCTCGCCGGTGGCGGGATCGGCGATCTCGACGACGCCCGCGGGGATCGGCAGCATCTCGAACGAGACGGTCGTCCCGGATATGGTCTGGGTGAAGGGCGCCAGTCGGGCATCGGCCGACCCGCTGGGCCCCGGTGGACTGCTGCTGCCGCACCCGGCCATCGCCAGGGCGAGCACTGCGCCCGGGAGAGCGATCGTGATTCGACCCATCCGCATCCTCAGCGCTGCCTTCCTGCCCGCCGCGTGTATCCTCGCCGCTGCGATGGCGCATCCCGCGACGGCTCAGCCCGCCCGGGCGCCCGCGGCCCTGGAGCGGTTCGAGTATACAAAGCTCATCATGGGCGTGGAAGCGCGGATCACGCTCTACGCCCGCTCCGAACGGGCCGCCCGGGATGCCGCCAACGCCGGGTTCTGGCGGATGGAGGCCATCGACCGCGCCCTGAGCGACTACAAGGGCAACAGCGAGGCCAACATGCTCACGACGGTCGGCGCCGATGGGCCGACGATCGTCAGCGAGGACCTGCACGAGGCCCTGCGACTTTCCCTCGCGGTCGCGAGCGCCTCCGGCGGCGCGTTCGATCCCACGCTGGGCCCGCTGACCGCTCTCTGGCGGGAGGCCCGCGCCGAGGGGCGCCTGCCGGATGCAGACGCCGTGGAACTCGCCCGCGCACTCACGGGCCACGAGAAGATCACGCTCGCCGACCACCGCGCTGTCCGCCTCGCCCATCGCGGGATGCGGCTGGATTTCGGGGGGATCGGCAAGGGGATGGCGGCGCGGGAGGCCGTCGAGGCGATCGCCGCGGCAGGGGCGCCGGCCTGCCTGGTGGATCTGGGCGGTGATGTCGCCGCGGGGGAGGCGCCGCCGGGGACGGACGGCTGGACGGTGGAACTGCACCCCGGGCGCGGCGAGCACGTGCGGGTGTCGTTGGCCGGCTGGAGCGCGGCGACCAGCGGCGACACCGAGCAGTTCGTCCAGATCGGCTGGGTGCGCTACAGCCACATCGTGGACCCGCGGACCGGCCTGGGCCTGACTAACCGCGTGTCGGTGGTAACCCTGGCCCGCGACGGCGCCGTGGCCGATGCCCTGGCCTCGGCGGTGAGCGTGCTTGGGCCGGAGGAGGGGATGGCGCTGGTCGAGCGGCTGCCGCAGGCCGAGGCGCTGGTGCGGCAGACAAGCGGCGCCGATGGCGAGGTCCGCGAGTGGCGCTCCAGCGGCTTCCCGCGGGCCGGCGAGCTGCACGTTGCGCAGAATCGTCCGCCGGAAGGGTTCGAGACGCTCTTCAACGGGACCGATCTCGACGGCTGGAAGGGATTCGCCGGCGATGCGCCGGTGCGCTGGGCGCTTGCGGACGACGAACTCGAGCAGGCCCAGGTCGCCGCCGACAGGCGCATGCGGGCCCACTGGAGCGTGAGCGATGACGAACTGCAATTCGATGGCGCTCCCGATCCGGAGGGCCAAAGCCTGGTCAGCGAGCGCCAGTTCGGCGACTTCGAACTCATCTGCGACTGGAAGATCGCCCCCGGCCCCCCACCCGGCGACAGCGGGATCTACCTCCGCGGCGTGCCGCAGGTGCAGATCTGGGACAACCCCACGGGCAGCGGCGGCCTCTACAACAACCAGAAGCATCCATCCCAGCCGCGGGTGGTGGCGGACCGGCCGGTGGGCGAGTGGAACCGGTTCTTCATCCGCATGACCGGCGAGCGCGTGAGCGTGTGGCTGAACGGCCGGTTCGTCGTCGACGATGTGCCGCTGGAGAATTTCTGGGATCGCGGGGCGTCGCTGCCGATCCGCGGGGAGATCGAACTCCAAGCCCACGGCAGCCCCCTGTGGTTCCGCAACATCTTCGTACGAGAGCTAGATGGGGCGGCGCTCCCCGGCGATCCTTGACGCCCTCCATGCGATGAGGCTACACGGCAGAGCCGCCATCTTCAGGAGGAGCGAGAACGTCGAGGTCCACGGCAATTGTCGCGTCTGCTTGCTCCTCGATCCGTTTGAAGCCAATCGGCGCTACGCGCACAAGCACAGCACGCTGAACTTCGTCAAGTGCGAAGGGATCAGAGATCGCGACGAGCAGCGCCGCTCTCTCATCATCATGAGGCCTGACAAGGTACCAGATGATGTTATCTCTCATGGGGTCGAACTGTTGATCTTTCACAAGCCGCTCAAGATCATTCACATGGATCTCACCAGCGCTTCGCAGCCGCTCAAGTTCCTCGTCTGCAAGTCGGAAGGCGAAGCGCCGAGCCTCCCATACGCCGCGGGCGTCGGTGACGGCTGATAGCACGGCCTCACCGATCGCAAGCTGGTCGAGGGTCGGACCGGGCTTGCGCCCGCGAAGGGCACGAAGCCGCAATTCCAGTATCAATCGAGCATGATCCTCTGAAAGCACTGCATCCTCCGCACTACCGTTCGCCGCCGTGTGAGCCTCCGGCTCAGAAAGATCATATCTGGGAGAGTCCAATGCAGTCGACAAGGCGCCGCCGGCACATGCACTCCTGTCCCACCCGGCGTCCGTGGTCGGGCGCCCCTGGCCTCCTCTCTCCTTCCCCTATCTACGATTCCCCGGAGGTCCCCATGCTGCTCCGCCTCATCTACGACGAGATCCTCGCGCAGGCCGCCTACCTCATCGGCTGCCAGAAGACTGGCGAGGCGATCGTCATCGATCCACAGCGCGATGTTGACCAGTACACATCGCTCGCTGCACAGCACGGCCTGCGCATTGTCGCTGCCGCCGAAACCCACATCCACGCCGACTTCCTCTCCGGCGTGCGCCAGTTCGCCGAGCAGGGCGTCACGGCGTATGTCAGCGGCGAGGGAGGCGAGGACTGGAACCCGCGATGGCTGTACAAGAAGCAGGGCGGCGGCGGAGCGGGAAGCTACAAGCACCGTCTGCTGCGCGATGGCGACACCTTCACCATCGGCAAGATCGAGCTGCGCGCCATCCACACGCCCGGCCACACGCCCGAGCACCTGAGCTACGCCGTCACCGACCGGGGCGCCGGCGCCACCGAGCCCATCGGCCTCGCCACCGGCGATTTCATCTTCGTCGGCGATCTCGGACGGCCGGATCTGCTGGAGACCGCCGCCGGCCACGCCGGCGCTACGGACCCTGCTGCGCGCGCGCTGGCGGCAGCGGCCCGGAAGTTTCTCGTCCTGCCCGATCACCTGCAGGTCTGGCCCGGCCACGGCGCCGGCAGCGCCTGCGGCAAGGCCCTGGGCGCCGTGCCGCAGACCACGGTCGGGTATGAGCGGCGCACGAGTCCGGCGCTGAAGCTCGCCGGCGATGAGCGCGCATTCGTGGATTTCATCCTCGAGGGCCAGCCCGACCCGCCGCGATACTTCGCCCGGATGAAGCGGCAGAACCGCGACGGGCCGCCGCTGCTGGAGGCGATCCCGGCGCCGGGCGAACTGGCGCCGACCGACCTGCGCGCCGGCGCCGGGGCGGGCGATGCGCCCGTCATCGTCGACATGCGCCCCTGGCCGGCCTTTCGCGCGGGCCACATCCGTGGGTCGCTCTGGGCGCCGCTGAGGCCGACGTTTCCGGGGATCGTCGGCTCGTACATCGAGGAAACCCGGCCGATCGCCCTCGTCGGCGAGCCGGGCGAGATAGACCGCGCGGTGCGCTGCTGCGTGCGCATTGGCCTCGATAATGCCCGTTCCTGGACGCCCGCCGCGGCCATCGATGCGCTCGGGCGGGAAGGCGCGCTGGAAGCGATCCGCGAGGTTTCTGCCGCCGAGGCGGAGAGCCTGCGGGCGCGCGGCGCGCCTGTGCTCGATGTTCGAAGCGCTGCCGAGCACGGCGCCGGCGCCATCCCCGGCGCCATCAACATTCCGCACACCCGCCTCACCGAGCGCCTCGCGGAGATCCCCCGCGGCGAGATCATCGTCCACTGCCGCGGCGGTACCCGCTCCGCGCACGCGGCGTCGCTGCTCGCCGCCCGCGGCTTCACGCCATTGAATCTTGCCGGCGGGTATGATGCGTGGAGCGCTTTAGGCTAGATCCCTGAATCACCACAGAGACACAGAGGGCACAGAGCCGAGCGCTCTGAAAAGCTTGCCTCTGTGATCTCTGCGCCTCTGTGGTAAATCTCCGCTGCCTCACCGCTCGCCGGCCATGTCGCGCAGCTTGCGGAGGATGTCGAACGCCTGCATCGGCGTGAGCGACTCCAGCTTCAGCTCGCGCAGCTCGCCGACCGCCGGGTGGGCGCCGACGCCGAACAGCGGCAACTGCGACTCGCCGGGATCGGGCGCCTTCCCCGCCGGCGCGGCCGGCTCCGCGCCGTGGTGGCGGACATCCAGCGAAGCGAGCACCTGTTTCGCCCGGGCAACCACCGGCGCCGGTACGCCCGCCAGGCGTGCGACGTGCACGCCGTAGGACTGATCGGTCCGCCCGGGCAGGATGCGGTGCAGGAAGATGATCTCCTCGCCCCACTCGCGCACCGCGACGTGCAGGTTGCGCACGCGATCGGGCAGGCGGTCCTCGAGGTCGGTGAGTTCGTGATAGTGCGTCGCGAACAGTGTCCGCGGGCGGGGGCGCGGCGGCGCCATTTCCGATTGCGAAGCCGGCGCCGGCGCCCCGATCTCCCCCGCGAGAAACTCGACCACCGCCCACGCCAGGCTCAGCCCGTCCAGCGTGCTCGTCCCCCGGCCGATCTCATCGAGGATCACCAGCGAGCGGTCGCCGGCGCCGTTCAGGATCGCCGCGGTCTCGGTCATCTCCACCATGAACGTCGATTGCCCCGCGTGCAGGGCGTCGTCGGCGCCGACGCGGGTGAAGATGCGGTCGGTCAGCCCGATCGTCGCCGACTCGGCCGGCACGAAGCTGCCCGCGTGGGCCAGCAGCGTGATCAGGGCCGCGGTGCGGATGTAGGTGCTCTTGCCGGCCATGTTGGGGCCGGTGATCAGCAGGAGCGCATCGTCGGGGCCGAATTTCACGTCGTTGGCGACGAACTCGGAGCCGAGCTGCTGTTCGAGGACGGGATGGCGGCCGTCGACGATCTCGAGC
>CAYMJK010000219.1:0-4089 GCA_964390535.1 uncultured Phycisphaeraceae bacterium
CGAGCGGACCGCGGCCCTTCCGGACATCGCGCCGGCCATCCGCCTCGGCGGCGACGGCCCGATGCTGGCGGTCCTGCTGCCGCAGCTCGGCGAGGCCCGCATCCTGGCCCGCATGCAGACCGCCCGGATGCGCATGAGCGCCGATGCTGGCGACTGGGACGATTTCCTCGCCGCGTTCGAGGAGAGCCTCGCCGCCGGCCGCATCATCGCCAGCCAGACGACCTTCATCGAGTATCTCACCGGCATCGCGATCGAGCATCTCGCCATGCACGAGCTGCGCCGGACCATCGTGCGCACACCGATCGACGATCCGGCGGTGATCGACGCCCTCCTCGCTGCCATGGAGCGCCAGCGCCTGCCATCGATGGCCCACGCCCTGGAGGGCGAGCGATACATCATCCTCGACATGATCCAGCGGGTGTACACCGACGATGGCCACGGCGACGGCCGGCTGATCCTGTCGCGCGTCGGCGAAGAGCTCGGGGGCATGATCGGGATGCCCGCCGGCCCCGGCTACCCCATCCTGAACGTGGCCAGCCCCTTCTTCCCCAGCCGCGCCGAAACCGTCGCCGATCTGGATCGTGGCTTCGACGCCATCATCCGCGATGTGCGCACGCCGAAGCACGCCCGCGAGCAGGCGTTCGACTTTGGCGCCTATGTCGCCTCGCTCCCGCCCCGCCAGTTCATCCTCGAGCCGCTCATGCCCGCGATGTCGAAGGCCCGCGAGACCAGCGACATGATGGCCACGATGGTCGCCGCCACGCGCCTGCTGCTGCGCATCGAGCGCCACCGCCTGGGCGCCGGCGCCGCCCCCCACGCCCCCGCCACCCTCGCCGAACTCGCCGCGGCCGACCCCGACGCCGACATCATCGACCCCATGACCGGCGAGCCCTTCCTGTACACGCTGCTCGATGACGATCCCGCCGGCCGCCCGTACCTGCTCTACGCCGCCGGCTTCGATGGCGCCGACAACGCCGGCGCCGAAGCCGAACCGTCCACCGAAGCCCTCACCCCCGACAACGCCGGAACCGACTTCGTCATCAACCACCCCCCCGAGCCGCCGCAGTGGGATGACGAGTGATCGCAGACGCCGCAGGCGCGCCGACATCTGTGCCAATCTGTGGCCATCTGTGGATAAACCGAACTTGGTTGCGGCTTCGCTGCATCGCGCCCCTCTTGGTGATATTCAGCGTTCGTGATTGGTCTACCCTTCCTCATGCCACGCATCGCACTCCTCACCGGCGGCGGCGACTGCCCCGGGCTCAACGCCGTCATCCGCGCTGCCACCAAGGACGCCATCGGCGCCGGCGCCGAGGTCTTCGGCATCGAGGACGGCTTCCTCGGCCTCATCGAGGATCGCATCCGCCCGCTCACCTTCGACGATGTCAGCGGCATTCTCACCACCGGCGGCACCATCCTCGGCGCCTCCAACAAGGCCAACCCCGCCCGCTTCGCCACCGGGACTGATGCCGCGGGCGATCCCGTCTTCGAAGATGTCACCGACCGCTGCATGGCCAATCTCGAGAAGCACAGGCTCGACGCCCTAGTCGTCATCGGCGGCGACGGCACCATGGCCGTCACGCTCCCCTTCGTCGAGCGCGGCGTCCGTTGCGTAGGCGTCCCCAAGACCATCGACAACGACATCCGCGGCACCGACATCAGCTTCGGCTTCCTCACCGCCTCGGCCATCGCCACCGAGGCCCTCGATCGCGTCCACACCACCGCGGCCAGCCATCATCGCGCCATGGTGGTCGAGGTCATGGGCCGCAACAGCGGCTGGATCGCCCTCCACGCCGGCGTCGCCAGCGGGAGCGATGTGATCCTCATCCCCGAGATCGCCTTCGACATGCAGGCCGTCTGCCGCGCTGTCGAGGAGCGGGCCCGCGGCGGGCGCAACTACACCGTCATCTGCGTCAGCGAGGGCGCCACACCCCGCGGCCGCGAGCAGTTCGTGGACCGGCGCGACCCCACCAGCCCCGATCCCATCCGCCTCGGCGGCGTGGCCAAGTTCATCTCCGACCAGGTCGAGAGCGCCACCGGCGTCGAGAGCCGCCACGTCGTCCTCGGCCACGTGCAGCGCGGCGGGGGCCCGACCGCCGCCGATCGCGTGCTGGCGACGCAGTTCGGCCACGCCGCGACCACGCTGCTGATGGACCGCGCCATGGCAGGGCGCATGATCGCGATGCGCCGCGGCGAGATCACCGACATCGACATCGCCGAGGCCGCCAGCGGCCAGCGGAAGGTGCCCCAGGACCACCCCCTGGTCGAGGCTGCGCGCGCGCTCGGCACGAGCTTCGGGGAGTGATCCTGCACGCCCGCCGCGCCCCCCGACGCGGCCCCGCCCGCGTCCGGAAGCGTCCGATCTCCCGCCAGCGCCGCCCCTTGGGCGGATCGCTCCGGTCCGCATAAGCCCCGCCCCCCGATTGATGCAGCGCCGCCGGCGCCGGCGCCGATACCCGGTTCATGACGGTCCTCCCCACCGCCCTCGGCAGCTCACTCGCCGCGACGGGCGAGGCCCAGCGGACCGAGTCCGCCGAGAAGCGCAAGCGCGACCCCATCCACCGCACGCCGGAGGAGGCCGTCATCCTCGAACTCCAGACGGTCCAGGCCATCCGCAGCGCCAAGGGCAACGCCGAGGAAGAGGGCCGTGAGGATCGCGAGGAGCACAACCTCCAGCGCCCGCCGACCCAGCCTCGCGGCGCCCGCCTCGATGTCGAAGGTTGATTCCCGCCGCAGCAGCCGCTGGGCTATAGGTCCTATTGGTCCTATGCGCTCCGCGCCCGAAGCGCTACGCCGCCGCGGCCATCACCGCCGGCCGAACCCCGCGCGCCCCCAGCGCCGCCCGCATCACCCGCCGCAGTAGCAGGTGGTCCTGGTCGCGCCCGATCAGCCACGCCGCATCCCGCAGATCGTCCTCGATGTCCTCGCCGAGATACTCCAGCCGGTCCAGGCTTGCCGTCGCGCACGTGAACCAGATCCCCGCCGCGGCGCGCCCCACCGTCAGCGCGTGATCCGACCCGTGCACGATCTCCGAATGCAGATAGCAATCGGCGTCCCCCACAGGCTCCTGCCCCGCCAGCGCCCGCGACGCCCGGTGCAGGCACAGAAGCCCCGTGTCATCCTCGTACTCCGCGAAGTGCGCTGCCGCGCACCGCAGCAACGCCCCCGGCTCATCGCCCACGAAGCGCTCCGCGCTCGTCGCGAGCTGCGACCGCGCCGGCCCGAGATCCGGCGCGACGCTCAGCCAGGCCGTCAGTATGCGGCTGGCGATCCGCACAGCCTCGCTCGGGCTGTGCGGATCGGCAGCCGCAACCTGCGCGCCCAGCCGACCCATCGCGCTTTCCACCGGCCCCCCCGCGCGCCCCGCCCCCTCCCCGAGCAGTTCAGGCAGCGCCCGCCGTCCAAGCATCCGGTCCGACAACGTCAACCGGCATGGGTGTCGCGACAGCGCCGCGGCCGCATCGAGCAGCGCGCGAAGCGTCGCGACATCCTCCTCACGGCGCCAGTCGAACTGGCGCACTGTCACCCGTGATGGATCAATCCGCCGCGGCAGCGCCGCCGGATACGAGAGCGGGTTGGCCACCGCCCAGTCATGCCACGCGGCATCCAGCCCGGCCGCCTCCGCCACGGTGATGAGCAGCGGATACCCGCTCCCATCGTGCGCCAGCGCGGCATCCAGCCGAAGGCGGCGCACCGCCGCGGCAGGATTCGCCCCCAGTGAAACCGCCCGCCAGTCCACCCCGAGCTCGGACGGCGCCCGCACGAGCTCCTCCCGCAGTTCCCGCGGCAGGTCCACGCCGATGCGCAGCGGGCGGTCGCTCCCGCCCGTCCGATCCGACCACGCGGCAACCAGCCGCTCGAGTTCGGCCGCCCGTCCCCCCAGCACCCACAGCCGGTCATCCAGCCAGCGGGCGGACAGGGCCCCGGCTTCCACGCTCAGCCGCAGGGCGTCGGTCGCGGCCCGCTGGGCCACGCGGATCGCCGGGAAGCCGTCCACGCCCCCGCTCCGATCCCCGCTCCCGACCCCGCCCCCGACTGGCCGCGGCCCCGCATCCGCCAGCCGCGGCCCATGGGGCCCCTGGGGCCTGG
>CAYMJK010000220.1:0-7909 GCA_964390535.1 uncultured Phycisphaeraceae bacterium
GCGTCGACGTGGACGCCGCCCATCATGTAGTGCGTAGTGGGCCCGACTTCCATCGGCTCTTTCGTGATGTCAATGCCGGCCAATTCCTTGAACTGGTGGTACATGCTCGGAAGCTTCTTCTTGATGTGAGCCTCGGCATTCGGAATTCGTTCCTTGATCCATGAGATATCGAGGAAGACGCCCCCGTGGGGGCTGCCTCTCCCCTCTTTGATTTCGCGGACGATGCATCGTGCGACATGATCGCGCGTGAGCAATTCCGGCGGGCGGTTGGCGTTCTTGTCACCGATGACGTAGCGCCAGCCCTCTTCGATGTCCTTCGCCGTCTGGTCCTTGTAGGCGTCGGGGATGTCGTTGAACATGAAGCGCTCGCCCTTGCTGTTCACCAGCCGGCCGCCCTCGCCGCGGACGCCTTCGGTGACGAGGATGCCCTTGACGCTGGGCGGCCAGACCATCCCGGTGGGATGGAACTGGACGAACTCCATGTCCATGAGGTCGGCGCCGGCGCGGTAGGCGAGGGCGTGGCCGTCGCCGGTGTATTCCCAGGAGTTGCTCGTGATCCTGAAGGCCCGGCCGATCCCGCCGGTGGCGAGGATGACGGCGCCCGCCTTCCAGAGCACGAAGCGGCCGCGCTCACGGTCGTAGCCCAGAGCGCCGGTGACGCGCGAGCCCGGGCCGCCGGTCGTCATGAGTTCGACGACCGTGTGCTCCATGTAGACATCGAGGCCCTGATGGATGCCGTAGTCCTGCAGCGTGCGGATCATCTCCAGGCCGGTGCGGTCGCCGACGTGGGCGAGGCGGGGGTAGCGGTGGCCGCCGAAGTTGCGCTGCAGGATGCGGCCGTCGGGGGTGCGATCGAAGAGGGCGCCCCAGCCTTCCAGCTCCTTCACGCGGTCGGGGGCGCGCTTGGCGTGCTGCTCGGCCATGCGCCAGTTGTTGAGGTACTGGCCGCCGCGCATGGTGTCGGCGAAGTGGACGCGCCAGTTGTCGCGGTCGTCCACGTTGCCCATCGCCGCGGCCATGCCGCCCTCGGCCATGACCGTGTGGGCCTTGCCGAGCAGGCTCTTGCAGACGAGGGCGACTCTGGCGCCGCGCGAAGAGGCCTCGATCGCCGCGCGGAGGCCGGCGCCGCCAGCGCCGATTACCAGAACATCGTGCTCATGCGTGGTATACGCGTCAGGCATGCGTGACCTCGTTTTTCACCTCAGAGGCACAGAGGGCACAGAGAGAGGATCGGGTTGCGGGTGGCGTCGGCGCCCGCGAGTGCCAGGCGCTCTCCGCCCGTTCCTCTCGACACAAGCCTTCCTCTGTCCCCTCTGTGCCTCTGTGGTGAACTTCATACTGTCAGAGAATTCGCGGATCCGTGAACCAGCCCATCTCCAGGGCGCGGATATAGAAATCGGTGAAGCCGACCCAGAACAGGCTCGCCCACGCCCACTTCATGTGATGACGGTTCAGGCAGCTTACACAGTCGTACGGCTTCTTCAGGGGGCTCGTGCCGACGCAGTCCTTGCGGCCGCCGATCAGGTGCCTCAGCGAGTGGCACCCCATGGTGTAACCGCCGAGCAGAATCGGATTCACGATCATGATCAGCGTGCCAAGGCCGATGCCGAACTGCTTCGCGTCCCCCCCCTCGGTGTGAAACCACATCGCCCGCCAGGCGTCGTAACTCAGGATGAACAGGAAGACGATCGCCAGGTACAGGAAGTACCGGTGCGCGTTCTGCATGATCAGCGGGAATCGCCGCTCGCCGGTGTACCGCCCCTTGTGCGGCCCCCCCACAGAGCACGCGGGCGGGGCGCCCCAGAACGACTTGTAATATGCCCCGCGGTAGTAATAGCACGTGAAGCGGAAGCCGCCCGGGGCCCAAAGAATGAACAGCGCCGGTGTGGCGGGGATGAACCACGGCCACCACTTGGGCCACGTCCCGAACCATGAGTGCGAGCTGTCAGCGTGGCCCGGAGCGTCGAAGATCAGCGGCGAGTAGAACGGCGAGAGGTAGTCGGCCCCCTGCCCGGTGTAGAGATAGTTATCGCCGACCAGCGCGGCCCAGGTCGAGTAGATGATGAAGGCGAGCAGCCCCGCGAACACCAGGGCCGGCTGCATGTACCACGGATCGGTGCGGCTGGTGGCGCCCGGCCGGGCCACTTCGGCTCTGCGCTGCGGAAGGCGAACATCGGCGTGCGTCATGCGGGCGTCCCTTGTCTGGCCTGGCCCTTTCTGGCCCCGGCCGCCCTCGGCGGCGGGCCGGATCTGCGCCGGCGAAGGCCGGGACCGGCAAGGCCGGGGACCGGCAGGGTATGCGATCGCGCGCCGGAGTTCATCCGATCTGCGTCATCGAGGCGAATTCTCTGAGCCGGCCAGCGATGTCGCTCCGCTTCAGGCCCACCAGCCGGTCGAGGCTGAAGCTCTCGATGCAGAAGCTGGCCACGACCGTCCCGGCCCCGAGCGCCGCCCGGATCAGGTCCAGGTCGGTCGGGTCGGCCTCCGCGTCGCCGCGGCAGGCCTCGGCGATGGCGCCCATCATCCCGCCGGCGAAGCTGTCGCCGGCCCCGGTCGGGTCCACCACCTCCTCGGCGGGCCAGGCGGGGATGGCCCCGAGCCCGTCCCGGTGGACGTAGATGCACCCGTGCTCCCCCTTCTTGACGATCACGAACCGGGGGCCGTGGTCGAGGATGGCCCGGGCGGCGGCGACGGTGTTCCGCTTGCCGGTGAACTGCTCGGCCTCCTCGTAGTTGAGCACCAGCCCGTCCACCTGGCCGAGAAGCTCGGTCAGTTCGGGCTTGGCGATGTCGATCCACAGGTTCATCGTGTCGGCCACCGCCAGCCGCCGATTCGGAAGCTGCTTCAGCAGATCAAGCTGCACCTGCGGATGCGTATTGGCCAGGAACACGAACTCGCTGTCGCGATAACGCTCCGGCACCGGTGGCGGCGCCTCCTCCAGCACGCCGAGCTCGGTATACAGCGTGTCGCGCTGATTGATATCGTCCAGATACTTCCCGCCCCAGCGGAAGGTCTTGGAGCCGGCCCGCGTCTCGAGCCCCTCGATGTCGATGCCCTTGAAGCGGGTGAAGGCCGAACGCAGGTCATCGGGAAAATCATCCCCGACGGCCGCGACGATGCGCACCGGCGTGAAGAAGGATGCCGCCGCGGCGAAGTAGGTGCACGACCCGCCGAGCACGTTCTCCCGGTGGCCGTGATCGGGGGTGTAGACGGTGTCGATACCGACGGTTCCGGTGACAATCAGGGGCATGAGGCAGCATAGGCCGGCTGCTGGAGGGGTGGCCCACGCTTCGCGACGGGAACCGGCCGCGGCGGCATCCGGTAGGCTTGTCTGGACGACTTCGGGAGGAGATCTCATGCTCAGGCTGCTCGCCATCATCATGTGCATTCTCGCAGCGCATCCCGCGCCCGGGGCGCAGGAGGCGGCGCCTGCGCGGGCCGACCTGGAATCGCAGCTCGATGCCGCGGTGCTGCGGGCCGGCCTCGGCCAGTTCTGGGGCGCGGTACTGGTCGCGCGCGAGGGCGAGGTGCTGCTCGTACGCGGCTACGGCTACGCCACCGAGGAGCTCGACCCCATCACCCGGCGGTCGCTGTTCGACATCGGGTCGATCGCCAAGATGTTCACCGCCGCTGCGATCCTGCGCCTGCAGGAGCAGGGGAAGCTGAGCACGAGCGACACCATCGCGCGGTTCTTCCCCGAGGCCGGTGACGCCGCCGGACAGATCACCATTCACCACCTGCTCACGCACACATCCGGCAAGTCGGACACCCGCGGCGCCATTCAGCAGCTTACCTTCGAGGATCGCGACGAGGCGGTCCGCCGCTTCGCCGCGTCGTCGTCTTCGGCAGCGCCCGGCGAGCGCTTCGAGTACTGCAACGGGGGCTACGTCGTCCTCGGCGCCATCATCGAAGCGGCGTCGGGCATGCGCTACGAGGACTGCGTGCGACAGCTCGTGCTCAAGCCGGCGGGGATGACCTCGAGCGGCTTCCTCGATGGCGCCGGCATCGACCCGGGCCACCAGACCATCCGCGTCACCGGCGCAGGCGGCGCACGCGGCCGGCGCGGCCTGCTGCTGGACAAGCGCATCGAGCCGTGGGCGTGGGGCTTGCGCGGCGCTGGCGGGCTGGTCACGTGCCTGGACGACCTGCTGGCTTTCGACGCCGCCATCCGCGAGGAGCGGCTCCTGAGCCCGGCGGCCGCGCAGGCGTGGACGACGCCCGAGCAGGCGAACTACGCCTGCGGCTGGCGCGTGCAGCAGGATTCGGAGGGCCGGCTCAGGCACAGCCACGGCGGCGCCACCCGCG
The DNA here is from genome assembly GCA_964390535.1 of uncultured Phycisphaeraceae bacterium. Taxonomy (GTDB): domain Bacteria; phylum Planctomycetota; class Phycisphaerae; order Phycisphaerales; family UBA1924; genus CAYMJK01. The sequence goes on from CAYMJK010000220.1 coordinate 4,306, forward strand.
GCTACATGTGCGAACTGCGGCGATACCCGGAGGAGGGGGTCGTGATCGCAGTGCTCTCGAACGAGAGCGGGCGGGCCATCTGCTTCCCGGGGTGGATCGCCGACGAACTGGCAAACACGCTCTGGCCCCCGCCGAAGCTGGAGACGGTGGCCACGCTCGACCTCTCGCGCGAGAAGCTGGGCCAATACAGCGAGGTCGTGCTGGAGGAGGGCGTGACTCTTGACGCCGCCGCCGATGGCGATGGCGTCATGCTGATGGCGACGCACGCCGAGCCGCAGCGCGAACTCTTCCGCGCCCGGCTCAACCGCGCTGCGGCAAAGCGGCTGCGCGACCAGATCGACCGGATGCTGACCGACCCGCAGCGGACGCCGGCGCCCGGCGGCGGGCTGAAGCTCGGAATGTTCGCATATCTCTACCGGGCGCAGCTCGGCGAGCAGCGCACGCTGCGCATCGATGGCGGCGAGTGGTCAATCATGCCCTCCTACAGCGGGATCGACGCCGAGGGCCGGCAGATCAGCGACCCGCGCCTGGTCATCACGCTGATGGATCCGAATGTGCCGGGCGCGTGGCCGCTGATGATTCACGCCGATGATGGGCGGGCCCGGGAGATCGTGCGGGAGCTGGATGCGGCGCTGGCGGGCGACGGGCAGTAGCGAGCGAAGGAGCCCGAATGCGCGAGCATCGGGCGGTTGCGCGCCCCATTCGCTTCGGCCAACGTCTTCAGACGGACGTGCGACAAGCGCGGGAATCGCACGCCCTCCCGCATCGCCCGCGTAATCGCGAGCACAACCGCCCGCGGCTTGCGCCGCTGGGCTCCCTTGCGTCACCTCGCAACTATTGCGCTGCCGCGCTGGCGCCGCGCATCACACCCGCAACCACCGTCCCCACCGCCCGCCCCTTCACCTTCCGCCCCAGGAACGGTGTGTTCGCCGACTTTCCCGCAAGCTCGCGCTCCGTGATCGTCCACTCGACATCCGGGTCGATGATCGTCACATCCGCCGGGCCGCCGATCGCCAGCCGCCCGAGCCCGATCCGGTCCAGCCCGCACAGCTTCGCCGGCTCGATCGTCATCAGCGCGATGAGCCGCGGCCAGTCGATCAGCCCGCTGTGCACCAGCGCCTCGGCGTACAGCGGGAGGGCAAACTCGAGCCCGATCATGCCGAACGGCGCCTCCTCGAACGGCAGTTCCTTCTCCGCCCGCGTGTGCGGCGCATGATCGGTCCCCAGCACGGTGACCACGCCCTCCGCCACCGCCGCGCGCACGGCATCCACATCGGCCTGCTCGCGCAGCGGGGGGTTGACCTTCCCCAGCGGGTTCGGGTAGCCGTCCTGATCGATCCACGCGTCGGTCAGCAGCAGATGATGCGGCGAGGCCTCGGCGGTGACCGGCTCGCCCCGGGCCCGGGCTGCGCGCACGATCTCGACCGATCCGGCGCTGGAGATGTGCTGCACGTGATACCGGCAGCCGATCCCGCTGTTCAGCCGGATGTCACGCTCGATGATCACCTCCTCCGCCTGGCGCGGCCAGCCGGTGAGTCCCAGCCGGGCGGAGACCTCCCCCGCGTGCATCACCGAGCCGACGGTGAGGTCCGGGTCCTGGCAGTGCTGCATGAATGCCAGCCCCGCCTCGGCGCACGCCAGCAGGGCCTGGCGCATGAGGCGCGAGGAGGCCACCACATCGCCATCGTCGCTGATCCCCACCGCCCCCGACCGCGCCAGCAGCCCGATCGGCGCCAACTCCTCTCCCTGGCGCCCGACGGTTGCCGCCCCCACCGGGAAGATCCGGCAGTGGAGCCCCTGCGATCGCAGCCGGATGACATCGAGCATCTCCGGCGAGTCCAGGGCCGGACGTGTGTTTGGCATGCAGCAGACGGTCGTGAAGCCGCCCGCCGCGGCGGCCGCGGCGCCGGAGGCGAGGGTCTCCTTATCGGACTGCCCGGGCTCGCGCAGGTGGACGTGTGGATCGATCAGGCCAGGCGTGGCCATCCGACCCCCGGCCTCGATAATCTCATCGAAGCCTGATCGGGAGATGTCAGGTTCCAGCCGGAAGATGCGCCCGTCGGCGACGCCGATGTCGCATACCCGGTCCAGCCCCGAGGCGGGATCGATGACACGGGCGCCTGCGATGAGCAGCGAGGGCATTGTGAAAGGGTAGCCCGGCGGCCCGCAACGGCCGGGAACTACGCAAAGGCGCCGCCGGGGGGTGGCGGTCTGAAGAATTTCGACAAATGCGGCCCCCGTGAGGTTGCATTCACCCCCGGTTTTGGGGGAAACTGCTACCCGCTACAGGCAGGGCGGTTATCCCGTCGGCGGCAGATTCAGTCGATTCCAATTCACATCCGTGTCCACCGGCGCCATCGGCGCGGCCTTCGTCGGAGTGCCGTCCTCGATCCAGCCCGAACCCTTGCACGACTGGCACATCGCCTGCGGGCATCGCTCCCCGTTCGGGCCGGCGTACATGATGGGTTTGCCCCGGATCTTCGGGTCGTTGATGGTCCCCTTGCCGTGGCATGTCGGGCAAATCGCAAGCATCGCTGATCCCTCCGCGCAAAGAGAGAGCCCGCGGGGGGCCCCCGGCTCTTGCCTGGATTGACGTTCGAGGGAACCGAGGCTCCCCCCCGCAGACACTCTCGTTCGGTTGAAGGGTAGCTGGCATGGTGTCACCTCGAACGTCGCCCACATCATCGGGCAGAACCGCCCCGCTTGTCAAGGGGCACGCCGCTGAATTACTATCCGACAGGCCCCGAACAGGGCGGGTCGGAACCCGCAAATCCCCCGTTTCATGAGGGTTATGCGCTGGGGCGGGGTTCCCGAAAAAATCTGACGGCCCCGGAATCTTCTGCGCCCACCCCGCCAGATCCAGCCCGTCGCGGTCCTGATATACCTCCTCGGTGAGGGCCGGGTCGGCGTGGTCCACCAGCTTCCCGTACACCGCCCGCGGGGCGCCGATCGCCCCCAGCGCCGTCGCGTAGCTCTTTCGGAGCCCGTGAATGGTCAGCTTCCGGCCGCGGCAGATCTGTGCGATCCCCGCCCGCAGGCAGTCGTCGTCAAAGCGGGCTGATTCGATCCGGCCGCTGAACGGGGTGGCAGAGGCGGTCCACGGCCCCGCTGCCGCAGCCTCGGCGACGATGGCGCCCAGCCATGCCGGAATCGGCTGGAGGCGGGAGCGGCCCTTCTCGTTGCCCTGTGCACGCACCCTGATCCACCCCGGCTCGAAGTCGTCCCACCTCAGGCGGCGGACCTGCGCCTGCCTGAGCCCCGCGCCGTACATGATCGCGTAGGCGCAGTGCCGCGGGGCGAGCGGGCCGCCGGGCCACTCCCGCGCCTCGACCCATGCGAGGATGTGGTCGCGGGTCCGGGCGATCAGCCGAAGGGCCTCCTCCGGCGACGCCGCCCGGCTGCCGGCCGGATCGTCGGACGCCCGCGGCGGGATCACCCGCGCCGTCGGGTCGTCGCGCAGGTGCCCCTCGGCCAGCAGCCACCGAGCGAACTGGCGGACCACCGCAAGCTCCACCCGCTGCGTGCTGGGCTGCGTGGTGGCCCCGCGGCCCCCGAGCCAGGCGACGGTCGCCTCCCGTGTCAGGACGCCGCTGGTGGCCTCCAG
>CAYMJK010000221.1:0-3767 GCA_964390535.1 uncultured Phycisphaeraceae bacterium
GGCCCCGCTGCGCCTTCAGCTCGTTGCGATCGTGCGCGATGGCGACGAGCTGCGCGCCGCCCTCTACGACCCGGATGCCAACGAGCTGCGCCTCGTGCGGGTCGGAGACGCCGTCGCCCGCCACACCATCACGCTGGTGGACGCCGCCGGCGTCGAACTCCACCCGCCCGGCGCCGCCGATCCGCGCCGCCTCGACCTGATCCCGCCGGGAGGCCCGCGATGAGGAGTGAAATGGCGCGTGGCAAAGAAGCAAACAGCAAATCAGCCGAGGGCGCCTCCGCTGACTCTCCGGATTCTGATTTGCCAATCGCCCAGTTGCCATCTGCACTTTGCGCCGCCGCCCCCGAGCGGTTCTACTGGGCCATGCTCGACGAGCCGTGCCCGCGACTGCTCAGCCCGCGCCGGCGCGCCCGCCTCGGCTACACCTTCGAGTCGGTCCTACCCGCACCGATCGAGTCCGTCCACGCCTCCTACGCCCGCGCCGGCAACAGGACAGTCGCCTGCGCCATGGATCGCGACGAACTCGAGCAGATCAGGGCCTGGGGCGCGATCGCGCTGCATCCAGCCGACGCGCCCCCGTTCATCGCCGACCAGATCGAGGCCGTGCCGCTCGATCGCCTGAACCTGCTGACCGGAGCCTTCGAGCCGCCCGCCCTGACCCGCCACCGGTGCCGGCGCGCACTCGAGACAATCGCCGCCCTCATCCTCGTCACGGCCATCCTCGCCCTCGGCGCCCAGCGTCGCATCGACACCGCCCACGCCTCCGCCGACGCGGCGGACGCTGCCCGCCTCGCCCTGCTCGCCGACATCCTCCCGCCCGCCCCCGGCGCCACCCAGGCGCCGGAGCTGCGACTCGTTGGCGAACTGCGCCGCCTCCAGCGCACGCGGGCCGTCCCCGCGGCCGATCTCGCCCCGCCTGATGGCGCCGCCCCCCTCGCCGACCTCCTCGCCGTCTGGCCGGCCGATCTGCACGTGCGCACGCGCCAGCTCCGCGCCAGCCCCACCGAGATCCACATCCAGGTCGCCCTGGATGCCATCGAGCAGGCGGATGTCCTTGCCGCAGCGCTCGGCGAGGCCCGCGGCTGGCAGGCCCGCCTTCCACAGGTCGGGCCGGAGCGTTCCGGCGGCTACCTCGCCTCCATCATGCTCCGCCGCGTCGAACCCGCCGCCGGTTCAGACGAACCCGACCGCGTCGCCGCTGGCGCCGACGGAGCGTCGCCATGAGTGCGCGCACAGCCACGCTGCTCGTTGCCGCCGCCTGCCTGATCGTCCTCGCCGGCCAAGCCGCGCGCTGGCGCGCCGCCTCCAGCGCCGAGTCCGCCGCCACCGCCCGCCTGCACCGCGCGGGCGAGGATGCCGCGACGCTCGTCAGCCTCAGCGCCCGATCCGAGCGCATCGCCATCACCGAGCGCCCGCCGCAGGACCTCATCGCCCGCCTCGGCGCCGCCCTGACCGAGTGCGGCCTCAGCGCCACCCTCGACGGCGTCCACCCCGAGTCCAGCGCCCCCATCCGCACATCGGGCGGCGCATCCGCCCGCGGCGGCTCCGCCGGGCCGGAGCACCGCCGCCAGTCCGCCCGCGCCACCCTCCGCAACCTCACGCTCGAAGACCTCGGCCGCCTCCTCGCCCACTGGCGCCAGACGCAGGCCCTCTGGTCGATCACCGACATCACCCTCACCCACGACGGCTCCCAGGACCCCCGCGGCCTCTACCGCGCCGAACTCACCCTCGCTGCCACCTACCTCGATGATGGAGCCGCACAATGACCCCGCCCCACCTGCCGACATGCGCTCGCCTACGCCGCGCCGTCGCCAGCGCGCGCACAGCCAGCGCACTTATCGTCCTCGTGGTGCTCTGCGCCGGTTGCAGCACAACCCGCCCCACCACCGGCCCCTACGCCTCGCAGGAAGCCGAACGCCGCGACCCCGCCCGCGCTCAGCAACTCACGGCGGCCGCGGCGCCGCTCATCCCGACGGAGCCCGCGCGCGCAGAGAAACTCCTCCGCCAGGCCCTCGCCGCCGACCTCTACCACGGCCCCGCCCACAACAACCTCGGCGTCATCCACCTCGCGCGCGGCGATCTCTACGAGGCCGCTGCGGAATTCGAGTGGGCTCGGAAGCTCATGCCCGGGCACCCCGACCCCCGCCTCAACCTCGCCCTCACCCTCGAACACGCCGGCCGCACCGACGAAGCAATCAGCACCTACCGCGCCGCCCTCGAAACCTACCCCGGCCACATGCCCACCCTCCAGGCCCTCACCCGCCTCCAGCTCTACACCGGCCGCGGCGCCGACGACACCGCCCCTCACCTTCGCGAAATCGCCCTCCGCGGCGAGGACGCGTCATGGCGCACCTGGGCCCAGGCTGAACTCGCCCGCCGCGGGCGGCCCGTGCCGTCCACCGATCGGTCGCCCTGAGCCGCTCGCGTGCGTGAGCGCGCCGGGCCCTTCCGGTCCAGCGACAGGCGTTGCACCGTTGCAGTGGTTTCGGAGGGGAAGCCCACGACCGCGCGGTGGCGATGACATCACGAGCCGTCGTCCCGGGCCAGCATCAGCAGAGCCGATCGACGCGCAGCGCTCATCCGCGCCAGCGCCTCCACGTGCGCCACCACCGCCTCCCGTTCCGCCTCGGGGATCCGGGCGAGAGCCTCCAACAGCCGGTCGAGGCTATCCTCCGGCGAACAACTGCCGGGTCTACTGCCGGGCGCATCCCGGCCCGCGCCGTAAGTCTCTTTGTTTTCAGCGGGTTGCAACGCGGGCTTGCAGCCTTCCAAGCTGAATGTTGACGGTTCGAGTCCGTTCGCCCGCTTTGCAAGCCTCGGGGCGGCCGGTCCGTGGCGGCGGGCCCTGCGCGGTGCGGGGATCCCGGTCGTCGAGCACCACCCGACTTGTCAGATGACGTATTCGCTCGTTACATCGCCCGTCGGGTTTGACTTCGACACGATGTCGCGGGCCGAAGCGCGCCAGTACTTCGACCATTTCGTCAGCCAGATCCCGACGAGGATCCGGATGCTCGAAGAGGAGATGCGGCAGACTCCCGGATTTGAGTCATGGGCCGCGGACGGCAGTGACATGTCCGTCGCCGGGCTCGGGATATGGCTGGCCGAAACCGCGTGCCCGCGGGAGATGACGGAGGAGGACTACGAAGCGCTTCGGGGGGCGAATCCGGGGCCGCTCAGCAAGGTCATGCGCCAGATCTATCCCGTGGACCTGACGCCAGAGACCTATTCGCTTTGCATAGATGCCGGCATGTACTTCGGCGAGGTCCTGAGGGAACGGCATTCGGATGTCGGTTGGCGGTTGGGACCGACAAGGCCTCGGCGCGGCGCCAACTACAACCGGCCAACGGTCGCAACACTCGACGGAGAGTTCATGTGGGATCCAGCGTCGTTGGTGTTCGGGACCGTGCTGACATTCGTTCAGCTTGGCCAGACCTTCGATCTTCTTGCAGATCTGAAGGATCTTGAGAATCGAGTGCGAAAGAGGCGATGACGCGACTACCGCTCCGCCGCCCCGCGTACCGCCGCGGCGATTTCCTGAATGCTGCGTCGATGCACCGTGATCGCGCCGGGCGCCGTGTAGAGGTTCGAGACCTTGTGGTCGAGTTCGGTTCCGCCCCAGATCACCAGGATCTGGGCCCACTGCTCGTCCGTTTCGGCCTGCTTCTTCCGCCGGCCGTCGGTCCCGGAGATGAGCCGCAGGTCCAGCCGGCCGCCGACCAGGTCGCGCAGTTGCTGGCGGTATTCGGGCGAGCCGCCGACGATGCACA
>CAYMJK010000222.1:0-2814 GCA_964390535.1 uncultured Phycisphaeraceae bacterium
GTCGCCCTCGATGGCGCCGCGATGGTTCGGCCGTTTGATGTCACCACGCAGATGCCCGGGATGGCATTCGAGCTGGGCTCCGGCGGGCTCAGCCTGAACTACGTTGAGGACATGGAGGTCCAGCCGGGCAGTGAATCGGTCATCGCCATCTCGCTGCGGAACAAGGGCTTCAGCCCGCGGCACGAGGGCGTGGCGATCTTCGACGACGGCGTGAAGCGCCCGATGATGACCGGCGACCACACCGGGAGCAACGTCATCGCGTGGAGCGACGACCCCGGCACGCTGTACGGCTACAACAACGAGACGAGCGAGTTCGGCCTGCGCGAGATGATCGTGGATTCCAGCGGCGTGGCCATTACCCAGGTCGTCGGCGGGCTCATCGGCCGCTACAACACCGACATCGAGTATGCCGGCGGCTTCATCTATTCGACCAACGGGCGGAAGATCGACGCCGAAACCTTCAGCCTCGCCGGCACGTTCGCGGCCAGCGGGCTCATCGAGCCGGACCCGGCCAGCGGACTGGTCTTCTTTCTCGAAACCAGCGGCGGGCATGTGCTGCGGGCCTTCGACATCGAGACGTTCCTCGAGGTGGACTCGTTTGCGATCCCCGGCGCCTCCGGCGCGCCGACCGGCCTCATCCGCTGGGGCGTCGATGGCCTCGCCTATAGCACGGCCGACGACCAGGTGGTCCTCATCACCACCTCGCTGATCCCGCCGACCTGCTACCCCGACTGCGACGCCTCCGGCGCACTCGACTTCTTCGACTTCCTGTGCTTCCAGAACGACTTCGCCGCGGGCGCCCCCGAGGCCGACTGCGACGGGACCGGAAGCCTCGACTTCTTCGATTTCCTCTGCTTCCAGAACGAGTTCGCCGCAGGCTGCCCGTGAATCCGTGGGCGCCAGCGGCAGCGGATGGGTCACGCGGTGGCAGCCGGCGGAGTGGGGCCCGCAGGCCCGCCCCGAGTGCTGGCCCCTCCCCCGCGTCCCCCGCGCCTCCGCGTGAGCCATCCGCTAGCCCCCCGCCCCCCCCCAATACGGCCTCGGTTCGGGAACCGGCCCTATGGCCGGGGCGGATACAATGGTCCGGGATTCGGTTTTTCTCTGCGCTCTGCCCGCGCGGGGTTGATCCCGGGCCCGTCTTGCTTTAGGCTCTCCGCCCGCCGACGCTCGTCGACGGGCCGGGCAGCACGCCACCGGAGGTCAGGCCCTATGGCCAAGCTTTTTTATAGCCTCGAGGAAGCCGCCGATCGCCTCGGCAAGTCCGAGCCGGAGGTCAAGCAGATGGCCGAAACCGGCCAGTTGCAGGAGTTCCGCGACCGCGAACGCCTCATGTTCAAGGTCGAGCAGGTGGACATGCTCGCCGGCGACCACTCCAACGAGGACACCGGGGAAACCATTCCCCTCGCCGACAGCGGCGGCATGGAGGGCATCAGCCTCGCCAGCGAGTCCGGCTCCGCCATGAACTTCGAGAGCCCCAAGGAGCAGACCGGCATCAGCATCTTCGACGCCGAGGAGACCGAGGAGGCCGATCCTGCCGCCGCGACCATGGTCACAACCGAGACGCCGCAGTTCAGCGGCGACCCCACCGCCAGCGGCTCCGGCCTGCTGGACATGACCCGCGAGGCGGATGACACGTCCCTCGGAGCCGACCTGCTGGAGGACATCTACAGCGGCGACACCGGCGGCGAAACGATCGGCGAGTCGGCCATCAGCCCCGGCATGGGCGGCGGCGGGGCCCTCTTCGAGGAGACCGCCGAGGCGCCCGAGCAGAGCGGCCCGGTCACGATCATCAGCGCCGAGACGCTGGATGCCGGCTGGAGCGGGATCGCCGCGGGCGTGTCGGTCGGCGTGCTGCTGATCGTCGCCCTCGCCCTGGGCACGCTGATCACGAGCATGATCGGGACATACGAGGGCTCCGTCTTCAATCAGGCCGCGGACATGATCGCCGGGCTCCCCGGCGGCCCCGCCTTCGCGACGATGTACGTCGGCGCCGGCGTGGTCGCGATCTTCGCGGTCATCTTCGGCCTGATCATGAAGAACATGCGGTAGGCCACCGAGGTCCAATCGGTCCTATAAGTCCCATAGGTCCTATTCCGCCGCCCCGCACTCGGGGCACGGCCCCGCCTCACCCCTCGGATATCCACATTTCGGGCACCGCCCGCGCCGCCTGCGCCAAGCCCCCCGGGCCAGACCGCTGCCGCGGCAGACCAGCCACAGCAGCCCCCCGTAGAACGCGATATTGATCAGCCAGCCGACGATCCGCGGCCGCAGCGGCAGGATGTCGTTGTAGCCGCGCGGGTCGTGGCGCCACGGGCGCAGCCCGGGCGGCACGACGACCCCCGCCCGCCAGACCGGGCCCGGCTGGTCCCCGGCCTCCGAGTCCCACAACCGCGTGGCAACGAGGCATCGGGCGGGGAAGCCGGCCTCGATGTGCGTGATGACGAAGCTGCCGCTGGCCTCGCCGGTCAGATTGCCGGTCACGCTCCAGCGAGCCATCACCCAGTTGCCCTGGCGCATGATCGCGTACGGCGCCCCCCAGCTCGCCGGCAGCGCCGGGAGCTGCGCGAGGATTGGCCGGGCGCCCGGCTCCTCCGGGCTGAAGCTGGCAACGCGAGCGCCCAGCGGAACCCAGATCGCGCCCAGCGCCGCCACCATCCCGGCAACGAGCGCCCCCAGCGCCGCGAAGACCAGCAGTGTCCGCAGACCGCGCCCCACGGCCCCCCGCGCCGCCCGGCGCCCCCGCGCACCTCCCCCTTCCGACTCATCATTCATCGTTCATCATTCATCATTTCCCCCCTCTACGCTCCCCGCGTG
>CAYMJK010000223.1:0-3574 GCA_964390535.1 uncultured Phycisphaeraceae bacterium
TTCGATGCACTGACGGCCGCCGTCAGTGGCACTGGTGGAGAGGGTGAGGAGCGCGACATCGAGTTCGAAGGGGGTGAGGTCGGGCGCGGACACCGACCGCTCAGAGCAGCGGTCGGTGGCACGGTCGGAGATGTGCGCGTCGTCGAGCACGGGGCGATTGTGCCCGGGGATTGTGGGGGTGGCAAGGGCTCACGGGCGGTTGACCACGAAACGGCGCGCAAACGTGGTCAATCGGCGCGGTTTGCGCGCGCGCCGGTGGCAAGGAGGCGCGGCGCCGACCTCAGAGCAGGTCAGTGGCACGGGACGGTCGACGCGCGCGCCGGCGATCACACATCCAGCGTGAAGTCGTCCTCGGCCTCGCCGCCGGCGCCGCCGGTCTGTGCGGTTGCCGCGGGGTCGGCCTGGGTGTCGGCGGGGAAGATCATCACGAACTCGGCGCCCTTGCCCTCGCGGCTCTCGACGGCGATGCGCCCGCCGTGCTCCTCGACGACGCGCTTGGTCACCGCGAGGCCGAGGCCCGTGCCGCGGGTTCCCTTGCTGGTCTGAAAGGGCTCGAAGATGCGGTGGCGCATGTCCTCGGGCACGCCGGGGCCGTTGTCGATGACGCGGAACTCAGCCTTGGGGGGCGAGCCGGCGCCAAGGGCGCCGAGGGCGTGATAGATCGCCCGCACCGTCACCGCGCCGGTTGCCGGCGGGGCGGCCTCCACGGCGTTGGTCATCAGGTTCATCATCGCCTGGTGGAAGAGGGAGGCGTCGAGCGGCACGGGGGGCATCTCCGGATCGACATCGACGATCAGGGCGACGCCGCGCTCGTTGCAGACCGGCTCGAGGATCTGCGCGCACTCCTCGACGATGGGCCCGGGGCGCGTCAGCTCGACCTCGATCTGCCGCTGGCGGCTGAAGGCGAGCATGTTCATGGTCAGGCCGACGATGCGGTCGAGGTTGCGCTTCTGGATCTCCCAGCCGGAGCGGGTGATCTTCAGATCTTCCTTCTTGAGGCCCATGTCGACGAGGTCGGCCCCGCCGCGGAGGCCCTGCAGGATGTTCTTGATCGAGTGGCTGAGGCTGGCGACGGTCTCGCCGATGGCGGCGAGCCGCTCGCTCTGCATGGTCTCGGCGACGAGTTCGGCGTTGGCGAGGGCGATGCCGGTGTGCTGGCCGATGGCGTTGAGCAGGGCGAGCTGCTCCTCGGTGAAGGTGTAGTTGGCCATGGAGCTGTCGATGTAGATGGCGCCGAAGGTGCGGTCGCGGTGGCGGATGGGGGAGCAGATGGCGCTGCGGACGCTGTACCGCTGCACGCTGTCGCCGGCGGCGAAGCGCGGGTCGCTCATGGCGTTGCTGGACAGCACACCCTCGTGCTTGCGCACGACGTGCTGGAGGATCGTGTGGCTGACGTAGAACTGGGCGTCGTCGCGGTCGCGCGGGGGCGACTTGTACTTGAAGACCACCGGGCGGAGCGTGCGCGACTCGTCGGCGAGCAGGATGACGCCGCGCTCGGGCTTGAACTCGTTGAAGATCAGCTCCAGCGTCGCCTTGGCCAGGGCGACGCGGTCGCCGGCCTGGGCCGTGAGGGTCGTGAGGCGGTAGATGATCCGCAGGTGCTCCATGGCCGCGCGGCGCGGGTCGGGGGCGGCGAGGATGACCGAGTCGTCGTTGCTGGGGAGGGCCCGCTCGACGGAAGCGTCCAGCTCGCGGGCGCCGAGCAGGCGGAAGAACTCCATGTCGTCGATGAGGTCGGCCCGGCCGTAGACCATCACCGTCTGCCCGACACGGATCTGGTCGCCGGCCTTGAGCTGGGCCCGCTCGCGGATGGCCGAGCCGTTCAGGTAGGTGCCGTTCTGGCTCTCCAGATCGCGGAGGTACCACTCTCCGGCATCGGGGGTGAGCTCGGCGTGGCGCCGGGAAACGGTGTTGTCGCTGAGGGGGAGGGCCTCGCTGGAGCGGCCGAGGAGCTGGGGCTCGTTATCGGGCATCTCGAACTTGCGGCCGCGGTCGGGGCCCTGGATGACGGTGAGGACGAGCATGAGCAGGGTTTGATACGCCGCGGAGGGGGTCGGGGCTGCCGGTTTCCGGGATCTGGACGCGCGACGGGGGCAGATATTGAGCCTGGCTTTTGTCGGGACTGAATGAGGGTCACCCGCCGCCGCTGTCGGATCGTCCTGGCCCGCCCCTCGTATCCTCCTCCCGATGGCCAAACGAGCCTCCGGCCCCACGCTCCCGTTCGACGCCTCCTGCCGCATTCTCGCGCTGCACGGGAAGGAATCGTTCCTGCGCGCCGAGTATGTCACGCATCTGCGGCGGATGCTGGAGGCGGACCGCGGGGACATCCAGACCCTGCGGTTCGATGGCGCCACCGCCAGCCCGGCGGACATCCTGGATGAGCTGCGCAGCCCGGGGCTCATGCCCGTCTACAAGCTCGTGATCGTGGACGAGGCCGACCAGGCGCTGAAGGAGGGGAACCGGCCGATCTTCGAGCGCTACGCGGAGAATCCGTCCGAGCACGGTGTGCTCGTGCTGCGCTCGGAGCGGTGGAACGCGGGGAAGTTCGACAAGCTGGTCGCGAAGGTCGGCGCGGTCGTCAAGTGCGACCTGCTGACGCCCGCGAGGGCCGCGGGATGGGCGTTCACCCGGGCCGAGGCCCGTCATGGCGTGAAGATCGAGGAGCGCGCGGCCCGGCTGCTGGTCGAGCGGCTCGGCGTCGGGCTCGGGCGGATCGATACCGAGATGGCCAAGCTCGCCTCGGAGGCCGGGCCCGGCGGATCTATCACCGCTGCCCTCGTCGAGGAGCACACCGACGTCACCCGGCACGAGGACACGATCTGGGAGATTCAGGACCACCTGCTCAGCGCGGATGCCGAGCGGGCGTTGCAGTTCCTTCGCGTGGCCCTCGGCAACGCGCCGCGCGACACCGCGGTGCCTCTGGTGTACGCGTGCCTCGATCTCGCCCGGAAGATCAACTCGGTGCGCCGAGGCGGGCGGCCGCGGATCTGGCCGGAGCACCGGGCCCAGGCGGTGCGGGCTGCGGCGGGCCGGCTGTCGGCGGGGGGCGCGGCGGATCTGCTTGCGGCGGCGGTCGAGGCGGACCGGGCGATCAAGACGGGGCGGGCCGACAGCCAGCGCATGGTCGAGACGCTGGCGCTCCGATTCACAAGCGCGCTGCGGGCGTGATCCGATGACGAGTGGGTCGGCGCCCGGCGCCGGCTGCCCCGCGCGGAGCGCGGGGTGCAGCCCCCCCCGGAGCGAGGGGGTACCCAAGGAGGGACTCCGATGCGCGCCCATGGAGGGGCATTGCTCTGTTGCTCGCTGGCCGCCGCGGTCGCGGCGCTCGGGGCGTGCGCCACCGAGCCGGCGGCGCCGAAGCTGGACAACAGCCTCGATCGCCTTCTCGCGGACTCCACGCCAGCCACCATCGAGACGCCGCCGGTCGCTCCGCCGCGGGCCTCCGGCGGCCTCGAAGCCCGCATGAACGAGACGGTGGCCGCCCTCGAGCAGGTTCTCGCCAGGGCGGATGAGGCGCCTGCGGCGGCTCGCACGGGCGGCCTCGATGAGCTGGCGGTCCCCGATGGCAAAGCGG
>CAYMJK010000224.1:0-3677 GCA_964390535.1 uncultured Phycisphaeraceae bacterium
GCCGAGGGGTCGCAGGCCAGCCACCTCGGGCAGGTGATCCTCGAACTCAAGCCCGTCGAGCAGCGCGAGCGCACCAGCGAGCAGGTCATCGTCGCCATCCGCGAGGCCATCGGCGCCATGCCCGGCGTGGAGAGCTTCCGCCTGGAAGCCATGAGCGGCGGCCCCGGCGGCCCACCCATCACCCTCACTGTCACCGGCCCCGGGCAGGAGGTCATCGCGCCGGTCATCGCCGAAATCAAGGATGAACTCGCCAGCTTCGCCGGCGTCTACGAGATCGCCGATGACGCCGAGGCGGGCCAGCGCGAATTGCGCATCGAGTTGCGCCCCGGCGCCCGCGAACTCGGCTTCACCCCCGAGAGCCTCGCCCGGCAGGTTCGCGGCACGGTCTTCGGGCTGGAGGCGCACACATTCGCCGGCGACCAGGAGGATGTCGATGTCCGGGTGATCGCCCCGGAGTCGGTCCGGCGCAGCCTCTCCCAGGTCGAGCAGATCCGCATCTTCACGCCCGCCGGCGTCCCCGTCCCCCTGCAGGAGGTGGCCCGCATCACGGAGGGGACCGGGTACGCCACCGTCCGGCGCCTCGACCGGCGCCGCGCCATCACCGTCACCGCCGACATGGACACCACCGTCGCCAACCCGGAGGAGGTGATGCGCGCCCTGCGCCCGCGCCTGCGGGCGCTGGAGGCGCGCCATCCGCGCGCGCGCATCCTGGAGCGCGGCCGCCAGGAGGAGATGGCCGACAGCTTCCGCACGCTGCCCATCGGCATGGCGGTCGCCGCGGGGCTGATCTATGTCATCCTCACGTGGCTCTTCTCCAGCTATGTGCAGCCGCTGATCGTGATGGCGGCGATCCCCTTTGCCACCATCGGCATGATCCTCGGGCACCTGATGCTCGGCTTCAGCCTCACGTTCCTCTCGCTCATCGGCTTCATCGCACTGACGGGCGTGGTGGTGAACGACTCGCTGATCCTCATGCAGTTCTACAACCTGCGCCGGGCCGATGGCCTGCACGCGATGGATGCCGCAATCGAGGCCGGCCGCGCCCGCATTCGCGCCATCCTGCTGACCACCGCGACCACCGTCCTCGGCCTGCTCCCGCTCATGCTCGAACAGAGCTTTCAGGCCCGCTTCCTCATCCCCATGGCCATCACGATCAGCTTCGGCCTCCTCTTCGGCACCGGCGTGATCCTGCTCTGCCTGCCGGCGCTGCTGGTGATCATCGAGGATGTGAAGCGGGTCGTGCGGATCCTGTGGCGGGGAAAGATGGAGCCGCGGCTGCCGTGGGGGGAGTGAGGCGAAGCAAAGCGAAAGGCGAAGAGCGAAAAGGCTCAAACCCGGAGGGGAGAGATCGGGCGGACGATCCATCGAAGAGGCGCCGTTCGAGGGCGAGGGCGATCCGCTGCGTAACGGCCCTCCTCTCCCGAACGCGCCGGGCCGCGGCCCCCGGCGCGGCTGTAACGCCGGGCCGGCGTTCGCGTATAACGGCGCAAAGGAGCCCGCCATGAGCCCCCGCGCCCCCCGCGCCCTCGCCATTGCCGCCGCTGCGATCCTGCCGCTTGCCCTCGCGGGCGGCCCGCGGGTATCGGGCGCCCCCAGCGCCCCCGCCCCCAGCGCCGCCGTGCCGGTCGAACTCGAGCCCCTGAAGCAGCGGCACATCGCGGCGTCGGCCACCTCGGTGGCGCACCTCGATCTTCATCGCGCGATGCAGACGGCGCTGGGCGCCGAACTGCTCGCATCGATCGAGCGGCTCAACGAGGACGATGTGCTGGCTTCGCTCACAACCCGCATCGATGTGCGGCTCGGCGAGGATGTCCGCGCCATCACGCTCTACGACCTGCCCGATGCCGAGGCAGGCGCTGCCGAGGACGACGGCGGCGCCCTGCTCATCTATGGCTCGGCCCGGCTCGACCGCTGGGACGAGGCGCTGGCGGAGCATCAGCCGGATCCGCAGCCGGCGCTGCTGGATGGACGCCCGGTGCGCGCGGTCGCGCACGAGGATGAGAGTTGGCTGGGCGTCCTGCTGCCGCGCGATGGCGGCCGGCTGTGGGTCATCGCCACCGATCGGTCGGCGCTGGAGCGTGCGATGAGCGTGATCGAGGGCGAAGCGCCCGCGGCGGATCTCGACACCTGGCCGCTGGGGACGCCGCCGGAGGACGCGTTTCTGTACCTCGCCTCGCCCGACCTCGAGCGGCTCGAGAAGTGGGCGCCGGCGTCGGATGTTGCCCGCAAGGCCAGCGGATACGCCTTCGCCCTCGGGCAGCGCGGGGACCAGGCGTTCGCCCGGCTTCAGATCCACGCGACTGAAGAGCAGGATGCCGAGGCGATCGTCGGCATCTGCCAGGGGCTGATCGGCCTCGCCCGCCTGACGCTCAGCGGCGAGGAGGAATTCCGCCCGCTGCTGCAACTGCTGGGCTCGATTCAGTTCTCCACGCGCCAGCGCCTGATCGAGGTGACCTTCACCCACGATGCCGCGGCGCTCTGCGAGGCGCTGCGCGAGGTGGAGAAGGACGAGCCTGCGGAGCAGCCGGAGCAGCCGTGACTGTGGCCCCCGCACGAGAGCTTGGGGCGCCTGCCGCCCCGCCTGCCGCGCCGGCCGGCGCGACCGATGCGGCGCTCGCGGCGGCTGCCCGCCGCGGCGACCAGGCCAGCTTCGAGCAACTCGCCATGCGCCATGGCGACCTCGTCTTCGGCTTCCTGCTCCGGCGGCTCGGCAACCGGCATGACGCCGAGGAAATCACGCAGGAGGCGATGCTGCGCGCGTGGGTCAACATCGGCCGGTACAACCCGCGCTGGCGGTTCTCGACGTGGCTATGCACGATTGCCCACCGGCAGGCGATCACAGCGCATCGCTCGCGGCGGATCGCCATCGAGCCGCGTGCGGCCGAGCCCGCCGCCGTCGAGCCCGCCGCGCCCGCGCCGGATGGCGCCGCCAGCGTCTGGCTCATCGCGGCGCGTATCCTGACGGATGAGGAGTACGAAGCGCTCTGGCTCCGCTACGCCGCCGATCGCTCGCCGCGCGAGGTGGCGGTGATCCTGCAGCGAACGCCCGTCGCCGCCCGCGTCATGCTGCACCGGGCCCGCGAGCGGCTGCGCCGGGCCATGGCCGAGGCCGAAGGAGAGGATCGATGAGCCGAAAGCCGACGACCGCCGAACTCGAGCAGCGCCTGAGGCTGGAGGCCGACGGCTGGCCGTCGCTCTCCCCGCTGTTCCGGCGCCGGCTGCATGAGCGGTTGTCGAGCCTTGCGCCGGCGCGGCAGGAAGCGCCGGCGCGCCATTGGATCATGTGGTACAGCGGAGCCATGGCGGTCGCGGCAACGGTCGCCATTGCCACGGTGGTCGCCGTGCTCGCGACGCGGCCGGCGCAGCGCGGCGATCAGGCGGAGATCGCCGCGGCCCTCGGCGCGGTGGTGCACAGTTCGCTCGCCCGGCGGCCCGAGGCGATCGCCAGCGCTGGCGAGCAGCGCCTGGCCGAAGAGGCGCGCAGGCTGCTCGCTGATGCCCGTCAGGCCGCGTCGCCACTGGTGGCGCCGTGGCGAAGCGGAGGGTGACGCGAGCCTACCCGCCCGCCGCAATCGCAAGCGCCGAGTTCTTCGCCCCGAAGGCCAGGCAGTTGATCATCGCCAGCCGGCGCCCCGGCCGAAGCTCGGCCGCCTGCCGCGGCGTGTAGTCGAGATCGC